>CAIRDJ010000451.1 GCA_903877335.1 uncultured Chloroflexota bacterium
GCGATGGAGTTACACTACCCGTATCTCCTGTTCTATGGCACAGCAGATGCGCTCGTCCCCCCACAAATGTCAGAAAAACTGTTCGAGCAGGTGGCTTCAGCGGACAAAACATGTCACGCCTATGAGGGTGCCTATCATGAAACCATCAATGACCTGTGTAAGGATGAGGTACTAGCGGACACCCGCGCATGGATTGAAGCGCGGGCATCCAAAGAGCAAAGTGCTTAGCTGGATGATGATTTAGGCAAGAATTGGTAGATTGACATTGCCAAGTTGTAAAGGGGCATGGTTTGTAACCACACACGACCGGGACCTGTCAACTTGGCGAGGAACAAGCCTTCGCCACCTAAGAAAATGTTCCCCAAGCCCTTGACCATTTCGATGTCGAAGTCAACCTCGGTGTCCATCATGGCTATGTGACCAGGATCGACCTTGAGCACCTCACCGCGCGCCAATTCACGCTTGACCACCTCGCCGCCGATCTCGACAAAAACCACACCTGGACCGGTCAGGCGTTGCATCACGAAACCTTCGCCACCAAATAACCCCGTCCCCAACTTACGCCGAAAGTGCATCTGCATTTCTACGCCTTCTTGTGCCACCATGAAGGCATTGCGTTGTGCGATCAAGGATTGTCCTGCCTTCAATTCAATTGCAAGCACGTTACCGGGCATATCTGGAACGAAGGCAATTTGTTGTGCATCGCGGGTGGCGGTGTAGGTGGTCATGAATAATGATTCCCCTGCTAAAGCACGCCCTAGCATTTTGCCTAAGCCACCCTTTCCGCTGGTTTGCATCGCGATGCCATCATCCATCCACGCCATTCCACCCGATTCGGTGAATACAGATTCCCCTTTATCCAGGGTGATTTCCACCACTGGCATTGTTGTTCCACTGATTTCATACTTCATGAGATTGATCTATCCTCTATTCACACAATATGTTCTATTCATACAATACATCAAAACTATCGTAATGTTGCTAGGATTTTAAGAAAAAGAAAAGGTCGAACGGCGTGCAGGAACCCATCACGATTTTATATACCCAGAACCTTCGTGGAGACTTCATGCTTTTGCCACGCATGGCGCGCTTGTTATGGCAACTCAAGCGCACCGCGACCGGCATCACGCGGGTCTTTGATATGGGGGAGGCGTGTTCACCAACTAGCTCACTGTGCGAGTGGACGGAAGGGCGGGCGGTTATCATCGTGTTAGATGCGATGGGATATGATGCCATCCATGTGAATGGCTACGTCAGCGAGAATGCACGAGAGAAACTGGCGGAGAACTACTTGCATGCTGTTCTGGTTCACGCTGAACAAAGTTACACCGATGATGTATTGCAGTTCGGGGCGCATCCTCTCCCCAACAGAGTACACATTCCCATTCAAACTTCGCTCCCTCCTCATCCTGACACGTTAACATTCCCCCTGCCTGTGCTCTCGGCAGGGCAAATTGGGCGGGTGGTCTTGACGCGGGATGAAGGGCAACCTGTTTCGCAATTTACCTTGTTTGACCTCCCCGCAGATGTTCTGCCAGAGCCAACCATCATGGCAACCATTGACTTTGTGATGGATGAGGCACGTTATTTTCAAAAGGTGAAGGAGCGACAAGCTAAACTGAATTAGACTTGTCGCGCAATCCACAGGTTGAATGAGGCACGGATGGCACAGAATGTCAAAATGCTCACTGGAATTTTAGGGGTGGCGTGGCTAACATGGTGAGTCTTGATCTACAGTGTAACAGGTAGAGACAATCATGTTAGAAAATCTGCAAAAGTTCCCACTGATTAAATGGGCAAATCATCATCCCCGTTTAGCCGCTTGGTTGGTATTGGGAACAGGGATGGTGGCAATGTTGGCTTATGAAGCACGCGATGTTGGGTTGCTGTTTCGGCAATGGGTCGCGCTGATTATCGCGACCGTTTTGGTGGCGGGGGCGTGTGTGTGGATCATTAGCTGGGAAGACGCAGACGAACAAGACTTGCGTAAAGCAAGCGACGAGCATCCTAAAGCAACCGAAAAAGAGCATGACGCATAGCGCATAGCTGTCTTGTAATGCTAGTGCGGCGCACGGTTAGCAGGATCACCACGAGTGATTAGGGGTTGGTAGGTGGGCGAACCAAAATTCGTACATCATTCACCCCGCGCGTCCCCACCCAAAACGGTTGAATCAATTCGTAGGGGCAATCTCCTTCGGTTATGAACTGAAGTTCAATTTCTAAGATGCCCTGTGCGATGCCATAGCGCAACACGTCGTGGCGTGCCGTGCATCCCCACCCATACGACCATAACCCTGCTAGCATGCGCTTGCCATCTTCAAACTCAAACGGATGCCGTGTGACGGGTTGGCGACAGAGACGACTGTGATCGGCAAGGTCATAGAACTCAATGTGTTCGCTGGCGTTGTGCAAGACAAAAACACGCTCGCGTGCATCATAAGCTGCTTCAAAACAAATTCCCAATAGGGTCGCGGTTTCATCTGACCATGGATAGCGTGAGACCGTCGCTACAGCGGAGGGAGACGCGACGGGCGCGGGCGTGACCGTGGGTAAAGGTGGCAAGATATTGCAACTGCTGATAGAAATAAGCGTGACAAAAAGCAGGCACACACCAAGCCTGTTCATCAACCAAACCTTTGCACTGTTCTAAGACGTAGGCTACTATAATACTATGAAACAAGTTGCCATTGCACTTCCTTTGGCAATGTGTTGCCAGTTATTTGAGTACAAACCAAGATGAAGATTTTAGTAATTTCTGATATTCATGCGAATCTAACTGCGTTCAAGACGGTCTTAGAACACGCTAAAAAGCAATGGGATTATGTGTGGTGTTTGGGGGATGTCGTTGGATATGGTCCGGATCCGAACGAATGTGTGGACTTGTTGCGCTCCATGCCCCATCTATGTTTGGCGGGCAACCACGACTGGGCAGCACTTAACCGCTTAGACATCCGTACATTTAATCCAGACGCGCGCAAGGCAGTTCAGTGGACGCAAGAGACGTTACGCGCCGATGTTGTCGCCTATTTAGAAGCGTTGCCCACCACTTTCGTCATCGAGAACTACACCCTGGCGCACGGAAGCCCGCGCGAGCCTGTTTGGGAGTACATTCTTGAGCCGTTGGTGGCGGGGTTGAATTTCTCCCATTTTGCTACGGACTATTGTCTGGTTGGGCACACCCACCAACCCATCATCTACGAGCAAATCGGTGAAGAAGAGGCAACGGCTTTCCCACCCAAATATGATAGACCGATCAAACTCAATGGACATCGCCAAATCATCAATCCGGGCAGTGTGGGGCAACCGCGTGATGCCAACCCCAAAGCCGCCTATGCCATTCTTGATTTGGAAAACGCCACCTTTGAGCACCGTCGTATCCCTTACGATATTGAAGCTGTGCAAGAGCGAATGCGTGCCCATGATATGCCAGAACGCTTAATTGTGCGTTTGGAGCATGGTTGGTAACACGCCACCATCCAGTTTAATTTCCACCATGTAAACGCAACGGTAGTCCTCCACCTTGTGGTGGGGGCTATCAGTGTCTGCACGATGCCCCTACCTGGCGAAAACGGCACGCTCGGTCGTGATTCCCCGCAGGCTCTTGGTTTTGGGTGCGGGTGGTTTGGTCAAAACAGCGCTCTCGTCCAGAATACATGGCCCATCAATTAATGTTGTCCGTAGGGTCGCCCCTACAAGGTTCACAATGATTTATTTAGGGGCAGGATGCATCCTACCCCTACGCCTCTAGCCCCACGATTGCTTTCGCTCTCCGTTTGAGCAGTGTGCGGATAACGATCTTTACCCTAACCTGTGATTCACTGACTCGTTTCTGGTTTCAAAGATTGCTCCCCTTCTGAGCAGGTTTAATTCCGCTTGACCTGATAGACAACCTTATTGCTGCGACATATGCCAAGCGTTCAACCGTTCACCGCTAATTCCGCGCCCATCCTGTGTTGCGAGTGTCAAGAAGGCGGGGGTCAACCGCATAGGGTCAATCCACTGTTGTTTTAGTGCCTCTGAGTAGTTGTACTCAGACATAGGGGTGTGCATATACATGCCGGGGGTGATGGTGTTCACGGCAATCTGCCGCGCCTTACCCTCAATTGCCATACACTTCATGAAACCTTCTAGGGCGTGCTTGCCTGCCACATATGGGCTTTCTTCGTCAAACCCGACTACCCCTGACCGCGACGAAACAAATACAATACTCCCCCCACCAGCTGCGGTCATCGGTTCCCAGACGGCTTGCGTGAGGATAAACGCCGCTTGAATGATGACTGCTAATTCTCGTTGGAAGTCTGCTAGGTGGATCGCCAATAGCGGGCGGTTGACCAGAATAGCAGCATTGTGTACCAAAACTGACGGAACGCCGCACCACGTCACAGCTTGTTGTGCCACAGCTTGCGTATGTTCTCCGTCGGATAAGTCCACGGTGAACGCCGTGCTGTTCGCCCCAAGCTCTGCTTGCACAGACTGGAGTAAATCCGCTTTGACATCCAGCAATGCAACGCGCATTCCTGCTGTCACATATGCCTTGGAGATGGCGTAGCCCAATCCCTGTGCTGCCCCCGTGACGATTGCGGCCTTGCCTGCTAGGCCCACCGACATTAGGTTAGCCCCCGAATAAGAATTCGAAAGCGCTCTAAACCCAGGTCAAGGTCCGGAGAGCTGCGCGTGAGAGCTGCTCGAATGAAACCTTCCCCTGCGCCACCGCCGATCGTACCGGGTTGAAACACCAGCTTGGCGTGTTCGCGGGCGTATTCCACAAATGCTGCACTTGATAGCCCCGTTGGACGGATGTCTACAAATACGTAATATGCACCTTGCGGTTGGCTATACGGCAACGCCAATTCATTTAAAGATTCCATCCACAGATGGCGACGGCGGTCATATTCCTGAAGTTGCGGTGCAAACCAATCGCGCGGGTTGGTCATGATTGCCAAGCCACCGTACTGAGTGATGGTGTTGGCACAGATCATCATAGCGTGGTGGAACGGTAGCATCGCTTCCATGATTGATTCTGGTGCCGCAATATAGCCCAAACGCATTCCGGTAATGGCGAAGCTCTTAGAGAAGCTATTGATGGTGATGGTGCGTTCCCACATGTTGGGTAGGCTTGCCATCGTGATATGCCGATGTCCGTCGTAAGTGTAGTATTCGTAAATCTCGTCAGACACCACTAGTAGGTCATGGCGCTTGGCTAAGTCGGCAATTTCCAGCAGTTTTTGTTGCGACAGCACGGTTCCGGTGGGGTTGTTGGGGTTTACAACAATGATTGCCCGGGTACGTTCTGTTATAGCTGCTTCGAGGTCGGCAACATCTATGGTGAAGTTGGTTTCAGGGCGGGTCGTTACAGGTACCAACTTCCCACCGAGAATGGCGGCATCACGACTGTACTCGTCATAGTGGGGGGAAGGAGTGATCACTTCGTCGCCGGGGTCAAGTAGCGTCATAAGCGTTACCATAAGGGCCTCTTGTGCGCCGGAAGTCACCAGAATTTCCGATTCTGAGTTATAACGTGCGCCGTTTTCACTGAGCAGTTTGTCGGCAATAGCCGCCCGCAACTCTGGGATGCCGCGCCATGATGTGTAGCGAATCTGATTGTTGGACAGCGCCTGTTGCATGGCTTCGTAAACAAACGGTGGCGGAGAGAAATCTGGCGTACCACTGCCGAGGTTAATTAAGCCTGGAATCGGTACAGAGGTCTGTTTGCCAAGCACCCCATAAAGTGACATAGCGCGTTTTGAGAGGTATTTTTCCATGCTGAACATTAGTAGTTTATCCTGTAATTTCAGTAAGTTGAATCCAGCGGCGCTCGGTGGACGACTGGCGCACTGCGTCCATGGCCTGTTGGGTTTTTAATCCATCAAAAAAGGTTGCGCCTGCTTTTAATGCGCGCCCTTCCCGAATCGCGGCGGTGAATTCCTGCATCAGACCAACAAACGACACATTCCAGATGCCCTTGTTGACCCCTGGTAAAGTGGCGTTGGAGTCGCTGAGGGTTAACTCTTGAAATGGCTCACCATGGCGTGCAACGCGCAGCACTTCATCATCGTTAGACAGCAAAATTGTACCCTCGCTGCCGAAGAACTGGACGCTGTTGCCGACATTGTGCCGAGCGGCGCCGCTCAAGAGCATGTTGACCACTGCGCCGGACTGCATTTCCATTTGAAACTGGGTGAAATCATCAGCGGTGGCAGTGAATGGTTGTCCGTTGTCCTTGCCAATCCGTGCTGGCACCAGTGTGCGTAGATCGCCGTTGACAGCGCCAATATCCCCAAGCCACCACCGTAATAGGTCAATCTGATGAGAGCCGTTTGCCCCCATCCGCCCGCCGCCCATCGCCTCATCTGACCACCAATCATTAAACGGGCGAGAGGCCAAGTCGCCCCACGAGTTGGAAATGTTGACCACGGTGACAAAGCGTACTGTGCCGATGGCGCCCTCATCTAGCAAATCCTTGAGCTTGCGGCGCGTGGGGTTAAAGCGCAATTCGTGACCAATCATATGGAGCTTGCCCATCACCTCGGCTTGATCGAGCATGGTTTGCGCCTCGGCAGTATTCATGGCGAACGGTTTTTCGCACAAAACATGGGCACCGCGCTCTAATGCCCGCAGTACCATAGGCATGTGATAAACAGGAGGGGTGGCGATCCCTACTAAATCAAATGTTTGCTCGTCGAGCATTTGCTCCCAATTGTCATAGGCACGTGGAATCCTAAACGCATCCGCTGCGGCTTGTGCGCTTTCTAGGCGTGCGCTGGAGATGCCGGTTACGGTTGCATCTGAGATATTGGCGAGCGCTGGCAGGTACGCTGCCTTTGCAAAGCTTGCCCCGATAATCCCAACCTTGAGGGTCATCGTAAACCACGCTCCTTCAAGACTGCCCCGACTGCCGCCAGAGCGGGCAGGTCGGCTTCGGAGTAGTTGCGGGAAATTAAAATACCTGCTGCACCACCGTCTAACGCTGCTGCAATGCCTTCACGCACTTCTTGTGGGGTCACGGGTTTGCTAGTGCCGCCATCCCCGACGCCCACTCCAATACCCGAGTAGACCTTTACGCCTGTCTTGTCCACCAGATCGCGCGTCCACTTTTTGACGTATTCTGGGCTAAAGCCTTGCATGGGTGCCTCTGTGCGCGTCCCAGTAAACCCATCCAGATTCAACAACCGTGCCAAGCCATCAAACACCCCATCTGGCGTGGCATCCGCCAGAATGCCCTTTTGCCAACTGGCGGCGAAGCTGGCAAAACGTGCGCCTGCCGGCGTGTGATACAGCACAGGCTTGAGGAAGTCGGCATACTGGGCGAAGTCTGCCATGTCGTACTGGGCGCGCAGGTACGGGTTATAGGTATTGATAACCTGCCAAATGCCGTAGCCCATCTCATAAGTCGGGTCAAAGAAGTGGACTAGCCCGGCGATCTCGTGGTAAAATGACTGATGCGAATCTAGCCACATCTTTTCCCACAGTAGCACCTCTGGGTGGTGAAGGATGTGCCGCAGGAACATCACGAACATGCCTTCGTCGGGGAGTTGCCCGGTTTTGCGATACGATTGCAACAACTGATCAATGTTGCGGTAGCCCTGCAGTGCCTTTTCGACATCAATGTGGCGCGCGCGCGCTTCTGCCTTGTAGTAATCGTCAAAGCCAGTGCTACTGTCGCCACGGAGAATATCCATTAGCGGGCTGTGACGCTCGACACCCCACAGCAACCCATCGAGCGCATGGTTCTTGAACCAGTCCTCAATCACGCTGAACCACCACGTTTTATAGTGAGGATTTAACAGGGAGGGGCGGGTGGCAACACGCCCAAAGTGATCGCGGTCGAGGAAATGCGGGAAGCCCGGTTGCCACACAGGACGAATGCCGGAACTGGACGTTTCACAGTAGTAGGGGTAAACCTTTATGCCGCGCGCCTTCGCGGCGGGCACCACTGCCCCTAGCGTATCGAACCCGTTGTAAAGCGGATCGGGGGCTTTGAACTGTTTATGAAATGTAGCAGTGTAATAGTCTGGGTTAGGTTCGTAGAATGCCCCACCCTGAAGGTGATCGGGGCTTGCCTCGCCGTGATCTGGGAAGCCATACAGCGCACGCCCTGCGTTGCCTCGGCTCCACGATAAGGCAGAGATCATCAGGGCGTTTACCCCCGCCTGTTCTTGAAGCAGATCAAGAACAGGTTCTACCCCCTCGTCAATGAAGCTGATTGCGCCGATTTGAATCCCTACAAATGTCTCTGTCATGAATACCCTCTGTTTGTTCCGATTAAAAAATAACAGGTCAATGGAGCGTACTGGCTAGCTACCCTCACCGCGCAGTCGTGGATCTAAGATGTCGCGCAGCCAGTCGCCTAAAATGTTGAGCGCTAATACCACGACCATAATAGCCCCCCCCGGATACACAGCCAACCACCAGTAGCCGCCAAGCAACTGGTCGCGGCTTTCGGCTAACATCCCGCCCCAAGTTGGTACATCAGGTGGGACGCCTAGCCCTAAAAATGATAGCGATGCCTCTGAGAGGATGACGCCTGCGACATTGAAGGTGGTGATAATAATCAGCGGAGTGAGGATATTACGCAACACATGAACCAGCATGATGCTGACGTTGTTCATCCCGATGCTTCTGGCGGCCTCTACATATTCTTTTTCGCGCTGGCTGATGGTTTCTCCGCGTGCGATGCGTGCATATGTCACCCATTGCCCGATACTCAATACCAGCACGACGTTTAGCACGCCCTGACCTAACACAACCAGCACCATAATCGCCAGCAGGATAAACGGAAACGCTAGTTGAATATCCGCCAGTCGCATAATCACATCGTCTACCCAACCACCGACATAACCCGAGATCAAACCCAATAATGTGCCGATCCCGCCGCCAATCACTACGGATGCCACACCAACCCATAACGAAATCCGTGCGCCATACAGCAAGCGAGACAATACATCCCGCCCTAGTCCGTCTGTTCCCAAGGGGAAGGACACCACACCAGTGGCATCGGCAGTCGTGGGTGGCGTTAGCCGTAGGGCGAGGCTTTGGCGGTTGGGGTCGCGCGGTGCCAATTGTGCACCAAACATAGCAATAAAGACGAAGCCAATGAGCAAAATTGCAGCTACCAACGGCCAACCTGCCCGTAGCATTTGCTTGAACCAGTGGGGGAGTTGTAACGGATGGCGTTGCAAAGTTGCCACGCTTGCAGGGGGCACCAGCATTGGGGCATTTGGCGTTGATGGTTTGGGTTGCTCTACCATAATCTTTCAACCGATCTAGTCATAGCGAATTCTGGGGTCAAGCCGAAGGTATAATAGGTCAACGATCAGGTTCAACACTACAAACGTTAGCGAGAAGATAAACACTGAAGTCTGTACTACTGGAATATCACGCTGGTTGATGGAATTAAACACCAACCGCCCAACCCCCGGCCAAGAAAACACGGTTTCGACGACAACGACACCGCCCAGCAAAAATCCGAACTGCAAACCCAGAATGGTTACGACTGGAATCAGCGCGTTACGGAGCGCATGGAACAGCACAACAGCGCGCTCGCTGAGTCCTTTTGCCCGCGCAGTGCGGACGTAATCCGCAGACAACACCTCTAACATCGCGGAGCGGGTCATACGGGCATTGCGCGCCAAAGAGAAAAGTGACACTGTAATTCCGGGCATCAACATGAAGCGCAGTGCCTCTGGAAAGTTGGTTAAGAATGTGCCGACATCCCCTGCCAGTAGCGGGTTTAACAGCGGCACATGCCCAGATATTGGGATGCCAGGAACATTAAGCCCCACATACATGATGAGCATAATCCCCAACCAAAAATTCGGGACGGATTGCCCCAGTAGCGCGAACATCATGATGCCGCCGTCCCAGAGCGTACCGCGTTGGGTTGCCGCGAGGATGCCAATCGGAATTCCTAGAAGAGTTGAAAATACCATCGCGAAAATAGTCAGTTCCAGCGTGGCCGGCAAACGTTCTAGCACCACGTCCAACGCGGGGCGGCGTGCTTTGAGTGAATTGCCGAAATCGCCTTGTGCCATATTCCATACGAAGATGGCGTACTGTTCATACAACGGCTTGTCGAAACCCAACCGTGCGCGGACTTCTGCGACTTCTTCTTCGCTGGAACGCTCGCTGACGTATAAATAGGTCGGGTCACCGGCCAAGTGCAGCGTCAGGAAAGTTAGTAATGTTACGCCCCAAATCACAATTAGAGACTGCAATAGTCGTCGAACAACATATTTAATCATTTTGAGGGCAACTTTTATCCAATATAAGATCAGCAAGACATAACGGTTGGGTGTGGCGCAGTGAAGGCCACTGCGCCACACCCAACGCTAGAAATGTTGTTACTCAGCCAGGGTCACACCGTAGACGAAGATCTTCTCGTCACGGCGCGCTTGCCATTCCACACGGTTGCTCACCCCGTAGAAGTCCGGTTGGAAGTACAAGAACAACCACGGCGGGTCGCTGTGCATCACATCCAACATGGCAAACACAATTTCCTGTGTTTCTTCTTCGGTCAGTGCAGCGTTGGCGAGTTGCTCGCGCAGGGTGAACCACTCTGGGTTGCTCCATTCGGTGTAGTTGGTCGCACCGTCTGGGGTAGAGATGTCTGCCATATCATATTGGGCGTTCCACGTGCCGCCACCTGTACCGACGAAGTACAATGGACCTACCGCATGTTCGCGCAGAGCAGGCACAAATTCCGATGACCAGTCGAGCAGTTCAACGTTGGTTTCTACACCAACATCCGTCAAGTATTGACCAATTGCCTGTACAACGTTGACATCATTGAGGTAACGCCCACGCCCTGCTTGTAGGGTGATGCTGAAACGCACGCCGTCGTCACCACGCGGGTAGCCAGCGGCATCCAGCAGACTTTCAGCGGTTGCTGGGTCATAGGGATACGGTGCTAGGTCGGGGTTATTGTTGGGGGGGTTCACCATACTGGATGCTCGCTCGCAATCCATCCCTAACAAAGTGGTGCAGATGGTTGGTACGTCTACGGCGTATTGCAATGCTACACGTACATCGGTGTTCATGATGGCATCGCCACCTTCATCACCCGCGAACAAGCCCGTCATGTTATACCCAACATACATACGGCGTGTACCTGCCACACCCTGTACCGCTGCCACGCCAGAATTCGCGACTGCACCCTGTTGGTCAGGCACTAGGTTGGCGATGATGTCTACATTACCAGCAATCAACTCTGCGGCGCGTGTCGAATTTTCTGGGATGACGCGCCACACCAACGTTTGGAAGCCCTGAGGACGCAACGTGAAGCCCTCTACGGCGGTCAGCGTGGTGTGACTGTCTGGCACCCATTCGACAAACGAATATGGGCCAGAGCCAATCGGTGCGGCGGCAGCTTGTTCAAGGGTCATGGCCTCGTAGCTGTCTTTGCAGTGAATGAACACTTCAGAGATCAAGCCGATATTGATCGACTGGAAGCGACTGACGTTGATTGCAACTTCTAAATCACTAAGCGCCTCCGCATTCTGGAATCCGATGGAGTCAAATACAAACCCGGCGGTGTTGCCCGTGAATGCATTAGCATCGTCTGCCGCACGGTTGAACGTATAGGCGGCATCCTCTGCTGTTAGTGCTTCACCGTCGTGGCAAGTTAGCCCTTCGTTGAGGGTAAAGATGATGCTCATGCCATCGTTTTCCAGACGGTACTCTTTTGCCAAGTACGGGTCAATTGAGCCTGTTTCGCTGATGGAGTACAGTGTACCGAAGATGTGTGAGAAAACGTTAGCCTCCGCCCGTGAGTTAACCTCTGAAGGTTCCCAACTGTCGATATCAACTGTTTGAGCGATGACCAAGGTAGACTCATCTGGTCCGGGTTGTGCGGACACTACGAGTGGCAGGATAGCCAAAACCACGACAATTAACGCAATTGCGCTTATGCGAAACTTGTACTGCATAAACAACTTCTCCTATAACCTGAAATCCAGTAATTATTTTCGATCACAAAGCTACAGAGGTGTTGCCACCTGATCGCTTTGATGATGCCTCAGTTAGGTAGGCGGGGCGTGCCGCGCCAAAGACAGCACACTGTCAATACGAACGCTGCGTTGTTCTCGACTGCTAATCACACACGCCTCTAGCATCGCCAGCGAGCGTACATGATCCGCACCGCTACATTGCAAGGGGGCGCCATCCAGAACCGTGTCAAGAAAGGCATCCAGCAGAGCAGCGGTTTCAGTAATCCAGCGTTCATGTGTTGGCAGGTCAACAGGGGTGAGTGTGGTTTCATCACGGTGGGCATAGTACAGCGCGCCGAATTGGTCGCGTTGACTGATAACGCCCTGCGTACAGTCAATCCGCCATTCGAAGCTCGGTTCTGACCAACCGCTTTGCCACAATCCCTGATAATTCACAGATAAGCCATTGTCAAAGACGAAGATGGCCGCAACATTACTATCATCTCGATACATGCTCCAAGCTGGGTTCCATGTGTGGCAATGTACCAAGATGGGTTCTGCGCCTAAGACGTGGCGCAACAGGTCGAAGTGATGGATAGATTGTTCCCACAACATTGGGTGATCCATCGTGAGTGGATATTTGTTGAGGTCGGGGCGGTTTCCGTCGCGGTAGCGCTCGTAGGTGAAGCGGGCGAATGATGGGCTACCCACTGTCTGCTGTTGCAGCAGGCGCATCAGTGCGTGCGTCACGCCCAAGTAGCGGAAGTTTAAGCCAATCATCAGCGGGGTGTCCGTTTGGGCGGCAATCTCTACGAGTGCCTGCGCTTCTGCGACACTGAGCGCCAGCGGCTTTTCGATCAGCATGGGCAGTTGGCGAGCGCTGGCGGTTTGCACCTGCGAGGTGCGCCCCATCGGTGGGTTCGCTAGGATCAGCGCCCCAGCGTGTGGGGTCGCGTCGATTGCTTGCTCAGCTGTGTCGAAGTGTGGGCGCGTGCCGAAGCGTGCGCTGGCGCGTTGGCGTGCCTCTGTATTGGGGTCAGCGTAGGCGGCAATCTCGCAACGTGCCGAGCGGGTGATTACCTCTGCCCAGTGCGTGCCGCGTACCCCCAGTCCTGCCAAAATAATCGGTAGGCGTTCGCTCATGACGTTAGCACTCCAGTGGATAAAGGTTGCAACAGACGCTGCAAACCAACTGCAAAGGGAGTCCATTTATGGAACCCCGTATCCTGTTGTAGGCGCTCGCTGACCAGATACCCCTGTCGGGGATGTGGCAGTGCTTGCTCGGGCGGCATCACAATCTTTACGCCGGGCAATTTTGCTACGATAGATTCGGCAACAGTGGCATTACTCAGCAGTTCAGGGTTGGCAACATGATAAAGTGGATGCTGCCACTGGCTCGCCTGCAACAGTGCAACGATAGCCGCTCGCACATCTTCGGCAAACGTCCAAGTGTGTTGGTCAGTTGGGCGGTGTAGCGTTAGCGTACCCCTGCTGCGCGCCTCGTCAAGCCACTGCGCGATCAAGCTCATTCGTGGACGAGTCGCACGCGGGCGCTCATCCGTGCCGTAAATCCTGCTTAGGCGGATGGCAATCACCGGTTGCTTGTGCTCAATATGAAGTGTTTCGACCAGTTGTTCCAGTGTACGCTTGGCAACCGCATACAATCCCAATGGCGATGGCATGTCAGTTTCATGGATAGCACCAGTGGTCGTCCGAAATACGGCATCAGAACTAAGTAGGATGCCACGTCGGGTGGGGTGGGCTTCTAGCAGGGCAAGCATGGGGTCAAGGTTGGCACGCATCGTCGCCACTGCCGAAAGCCCGCTCTCTTCTGGTGTGGCGGTTAGTGCGGCGGCATGTACATAGGCATCATAGGACAATGATTGCAATGTTGTTGCGCCAATTTCACCCGTAAGGGTTGTCACGGAACCGGCCCACATCGCCAAGAAGTCAACGTCAAACTGTCGATCCCATGCGATAACATCGTATCGAGCGTCCAGCATGGCGCGCACGATGTGCCGCCCAACAAACCCTCCAGCTCCTGTCACCAGCACACGCATCACGGTTTATCCTCTGTGTTGTATGCCCAACCCCCGGCAATTAGTTCGCCAGTGGTAGCAATGTGCTGCTGGATCGCCCGTAACGCTTGGTCACAGTCATTGCCCTGCAGTGCCGCCAAAATGGGTAGGTGGTTTTCCACCACACGCACGATGTTATCGTTGCGCAGGTTATGCAGTGACATCACTTGTTGCACGCGCATATTCACGGCATACCATGTTGAAGAAAGCAACCGATGCCCACTCAATTCGATGATCTTGTCATGGAATTCACGGTCAATGCGGTTGACATCTCGCCAGCTTCCTTCGTGTGCTACCGCCATCATTCTGTCAAAAATCGCCTGCAATGCTTCGGCAGCGGTCGTTGGATTATCAGCGAAGATACGCTCGATAGCGAAACTTTCTAGCACACTTCGCAAGCTAGTCAATTCTTCGATGTCTACCTTACTCAGACTGGTCACCGTCGTGCCATGATACGGTACAACCGTGACCAATCCCTCTGTGTTCAGGATTTGGATTGCTTCGCGCAGTGGGGCGCGACTTACGCCTAACTGTGCTGCAAGGTCGGTTTCCACCAGCGCTTGCCCCGGCTTAAGTTCGCCACTCAGGATTGCACTACGTAGCGCGTCCAGAATGCGTTCCCGCAGGGATTTGGTGCTGATTTGGTTGAACTGAAAGGATTCACTCATTTGCTTGACAAACCATTGAATTGGTATATAATCCCAGAAATGTCGAATGTCGACAATCTTCAATCGACAATAACGCGATTATATGAGTAAATCGAGGCGTTGTCAAGTAATTGAGGGAAATTCGGTAAATCTCTACCAGAATACAAAGGAGAACCTTATGCCACTTCCTACGAACGCAGCGCAACTTATCACTATCGCGGTGCGTGGCAACGTATCACAACCGGGTTTGCGCTACCCCGGTTACATCCCTCATGCCAACGGGCAGTCTGTGGTGCTGCCGGGGATGTCTGGTGTGGTCTACAATGTCAAAGTCGGGCATCAGGCGTTTGGTTGGGTGGCAGATCATGTCGAGCCAGGCGTTTCGATTGCCAACCCCAACAACGAGGCGGAATTTGCCCTGCACTATCTGTCGTGCATAGGAAACCGTGCTCTGGTCACCTCTGGCATGGCGAAGGGCGGCGAAGGGATCGTAACGGGCGAACACGCCCGAATGCTTATAGACTTTCCGGACGAAGTCAACGACCTGCTGTGCGTTGGTGATACCATCCAAATCTTTGCACAGGGGCGCGGTTTGGCCTTTCAAGGCTACGAACATATTGAACTGAAGAAGTGTAGCCCCACCCTCATGGATGCGATTCCAATTGAAGCGGTGGACGCCCATACCCTCCGTGTGCCGGTCACGATGGAACTGCCACCACGTATTATGGGCAGTGGCGCAGAGTTGAATTCAGAATATGTTGACCAAGACCTCATGTCGGGTGACCGAGCGTTGATGGCAGAATTAGGGGTAGACCAACTCAAGCTCGGTGATCTGGTGGTCATCCCTGACCATGACCATCACATGGGGCGTGGCTATCGGCGGGGTGCGGTGACGATAGGTCTGTGCATTCACGGCGATTCCGTCATGAACGGGCACGGCCCCGGCATTCTCACATTGATGACCTGCTCCACCCCTCATATCGAGTGGGTGGTCACGCCTGAGGCAAACATTGCACGTTACCTGAACATTGGAGTGTTCGCATGAGTATCCACACGAACGTAGGACATCTTGTGGCGGTGTCTGTGATGGGGCAAATTGCCGAGCCGGGATTTCCGGGGCTACCCGCATCGCCGTATCTATTGACCGCTGAAGGCAAACCCTTTCTATTGCCCATGTTTGGCGGCATTGTATATAACGTGTCCGTTGGCGATTCGGCCTATGGATGGCTCGCCGATACCATCCACCCTAGCGTGAGCATCAAGCTCAATGACGATATAGGGAATCGCGGGTTAAATATCTACGCCTGCGTCGGCAATATCGCCACTGTCATGACCGGAGATGCTAAAGGGGAACATGGCGTGGTCACGGGCAAGTCAGGGCGGTTTTCAGAGCATGTGATCGTGCACTTCCCGCTGGCGGTGCGCCAGCGCATGGCAATCGGTGACAAAATTGTGGTGCGTGCGCATGGGGTCGGCATGGCATTGCCAGATTACCCCGATGTGCAATTCAAGGGTTGTTCGCCTGCGCTATTTGACGCGCTCGGTGCATCTGCGGGGGAGGATGGAAAGTTGTGTGTGCCTGTTACAGCTGTAGTTCCGCCACATTTGCTCGGCGCGGGAGCAGGGCTAACCAGTGAGGGTGGTTCGATTCACATCCAAACCACCGACAAGGCGGCGCTGGTTGAACATGGGCTAGATCAGTTGCGGTTGGGTGATATTGTCGCGCTACACGACTATGACAGTCGCTGGAATCACGGTTACCTGCGCGGTGCTGTTGGCATTGGCGTGATTGGGCAGGGCGATAGCCCTCGCAACGGTTACGGCCCCGGCGTGTCAATGTTGATGACTGCCGCTGTATCGGCTATCGAAGCGGTTGTCACACCGCATATTAACTTGAAATCTCTATTAAACCTGCCAGACTAACCCCGAAAAGAGGAGACACATGGGAGCCAGATACATCAAGCACATGGCATTTGCTGTCAAAGACGCTTACGGCGCGTTGCGTCAGTATCAGCAATTTTTAGGAGCTGGGTTGGACGCTGAAGTGAAGGACTTTGAGAAGTCTCGCAACCGCGTGGCGATCTTCAACGTAGGTGATGTGGAATACCAACTTTGCCAGTCGTTGGATGCAGGCGGACGGTTTGATGCGTGGATTCAAGCACGCGGCTACGAGGGCTTGCATCACATCTGCTACGCAGTGGAGGACATCGAAGCAGGGTTGGCAGAGGCGATTGCTCATGGTGCCACGCTCAAAGAGTGTAGTGCCTGTAAGGTCAAGGGTAGCCACGTACATCCTGAAGGTTGGGTAGCATTTCTGGAGCAGGAAGCGGGCGGTATCGAATTGGAATTAATGCAGGTGTATACGCCAGAACAACTGGAAGCCTACAAATCCGTGAAGGGTCTTTAGCGCATGAGCATTGAACTGATTCGAGTGCCAGTGGACGCGCTGGATGCGTTTGTGGTGCAGGCGTTTGAGGCAATGGGGGTTGCGCCAGATGAGGCGCGGTTGTGCGCCAACGGTCTGATGCAGAGTGAGTTGCGTTGCCTACCGGGGCAAGGGCAGGGGGTGCGCCGCTTGCCGACCTATCACAAGCGCATCAGCAACGGGTGGATTATTCCCGGTGCGCCGTTTGAGGTGCTGAAGGAAACTCCAGCGTTAGCACTGGTGGATGCTCATAACGGCCTAGGTTCTGCAGTGGCACAAAAGGGCATGGACTTAGCCGTGAGCAAAGCCAAACAGTGCGGCGTCGGTACCGTGGTGGTACGCAATAGCACCCATTATGGTTCATCGGGAGTCCCTGTGCGGCGCGCACTTAAACAGGGTTGCATTGGGGTGGCGTTCACTAATGCAGGGCCAGAGATGGCACCGTGGGGTGGAATTGACGGGCGAGTGGGAACCAATCCGTGGGGGATCGCTGCTCCAACTGGCGGAGATTTCCCCGTCGTGCTGGACATCGCCATTACCACAGCAGGTAAGGGAATGATGCTTTGGTATGACCGCGAGGGCAAAAAGATGCCCCTAGATTGGGCGATCACCCCAGACGGTGAGGAAACTGACAATCCAACCGCTGCCTTGAAGGGTGCACTGCTTGGAATTGGTGGACACAAGGGTTACGGACTGGCGATGATGACAGATGTGTTAACTGGGGTTATTGCCGGAGCTGGTTTTGGGTTAGCTCCTTACGCCAACCCCGCCAAGCAGGATGTTTCTCATACCTTCATCGCGCTAGATATAGATTGGTTCATGCCGCTGGAAACCTTCTGTGCCCGCATGGATGACTTTATCGCTGAAATCAAGACCTCCAAAGTCCGCCCCGGCTTTAGTGAAATTCTTGTTCCGGGTGAGGTGGACTTCCGCCGTGAACAGGCCTATCTTGCCAGCGGCGCACAACTGGACTCGGTGATTTTTGATGAACTGGCAGCACTGGCGACAGAACTTGGCATCGCCTTTCCGTTTGCGCGGGAGGTGGTCGAATGACCGATTTCCCGCAGCACTTGTTACGCCCACTTGCTGCTAGGGTCGCAGCACTTAACGAGCAACTCGCCAGTGATGACACTTATGCAGCGTCAGTCGCGTTGATTGAGGGGGCAAGCGCAGCATTGGCGGCAGGAAAGACCAAGTATGCCGATCGCGCAGGGATTCCTGGCTTGAGGCAGTGGGTCGCAGCAGATCTAAACCGCCGCTACCAACTGGGCATGAGTGCCGATGCAGTCACCATTACCTGTGGCGTGGAGGAAGCGCTGTTTATTGCAGTGACTTGTCTGGGGCATAGCGGGCAGGTGATGTTCCCGCTGTTACCGACAGGTTCGCTTGTTTACCTGCCCCAGTGGGAATCCGCTAGCGACGATCTGCTCAACAGAGTAGACATGGCACAACACATCATCTGGGATATGCGTCAGGGAGATGCCCCGAACCACCCCGCACAAAACCCTGAACGGGTAGCGCGCACCGTCTCGATCGGCGTGTTCCCTGCTGTCGGAGAAGGTTGGCGCGTCGGATGGTTGGCAGGTCATGCAGATCACGCCCAATTGCGTGCCTACAAACAGAGCCTGAGCATCTGTACGCCAAGTGTTTCTCAGTGGGCAGTTCTGGCACATCTGGAGGCAACTCCCGCATGACATTCGCAAACCCCAACATCCCAGAAGAAATCCGTCGGGTTGCCAGCGATGGAACCGCCCTGCGTTACGCCCTAATGGAACTTGGGAACCGCCCAGAAGTGATCGCGCTAGGGCGTGGTGACCCAGACCTACCCACCCCACCGCATATCCTGCAAGCGGCGCAGCGTGCCCTACAGGACGGTCAAACCGCAGTGACCCCAATTGCAGGGTTGCCCGAACTGCGCGAGGCAATCGCCCATAAATTGCTTACTGAGAACCAGTTGCCTGTCAGCACAGACAATGTGCTGGTCACTACTGGCGGGCAAGAAGGCTTATTCCTCATCATGCAGGCACTCCTGAACCCCGGCGATACGATTCTTGTGCCGGACCCGCGTTACACTTCCTACGACGAGGCGATTGCCAGTGCGGGCGCACAGATGGTCATGGTACCCACCGACCACAACGACGCTTTCAACCTGAACGCGGCGGCAATAGAGGCGTCCATCACTCCAAGCACGAAGGCATTACTGATTGTCACGCCGAGCAATCCTACGGGCGGTATTGTCACCCGTGAACGATTGGAACAGATTGCTGATGTTGCAATCCGTCACAACCTGATCGTTATCTCAGATGAAATCTATGAGAAATTTGTGTTCGATGGTTGGCAGCATGTCAGCATCGGTAGTCTGCCGGGGATGTCAGCGCGCACGATTACACTGAATGGGTTTTCTAAAACTTACGCCATGACCGGTTTACGGGTGGGGTACATCGCAGCTCCCACCGACTTCATCGAGGCGTTGGCACGGGTCAAGGCCTATACAACAGGGGCAGCGGCGACAGTTTCGCAACGGGCGGCACTGGCGGCGATCACAGGCACCGATGAGGCACTCGCCGAATTTATCCCTATCTACGAAGAGCGGCGTAAAGCGATGAAGGAAGGTTTGGCGGCGATGCACCTAAATTACAGTGATCCGCGTGGCGCATTCTTTTTCTGGACGAACAGTACCCCAACAGGGATTCATGCTACAGAATTGTCTTATCTACTGTTAAAGGAAGCCAACGTCTTGATCTTCCCCGGTACGGCCTTTGGCGAAAACTGGGGCGGTTACCTGCGGATTAGTATTCTGCAAAGCACGGACAAAATTATAGAGGCACTGGCGCGTATGCGTACTGTGGTTGATAACTATAGGTTGAAAGGTGAATAACAATGACATTGACAGTTGGGACAGCAATTGCTGCAACAGGTAGCCGTGCACGCGGGGTGATACCCGTGACAACCTTCGGCGGTGGGCGGGCGCTGGATATTCCAGTGATTGTGTTGCACGGCGCGCAACCGGGGCCGTGCGTCTGGGTGGATGCAGCGATTCACGGAGACGAGCCAGAGGGTACGCTGTGCTGCCATATGTTGGATGCTGCGTTAGACCCAAGCACCATGCACGGTAGCGTTGTGCTAGTACCGGTGCTGAATGTGCCTGCCTATGAAGCAGCGCAACGCGGCAATCCACTAGATACCTTCAGCTATGACCTGAACCGCATTTATCCGGGGCGCGAACAGGGCTACCTAACCGAGCGCATAGCCTACGCCCACAGCACATGGATGCGCGCGGTTGCCGACTTTGAAATTTCGATCCACTCTGGCGGGGCGCATTCCTACCTTGCAGAGACGATTTTTACTACCACCCAACCCGAAGCGATTGAGTTGGCAAAGGCGATGGGTACTGACTGGAAGTTGATTCTGAAGAACATCCGCCCACAAGGTAGCCCGCCTGCCGTGATGTTTGAGGCAGGCAAGTATGGGTTAACGGTTGAACTCGGTGGGCGTTCTGCCACAAGTCCGACGGCTTTTCAGCAGTGCGCCCGCACACTTACGGAAGGCATCCTAAACGTGCTGCGCTACTATCACGTCATTGATGGCGCTGCCACCAGTGCCCCCACCCACTACACAGGCTTTCAACATGCCTTGCTTGCACCCGTTAGTGGGCTATTTCTGGCAGAAACGGACTTGCAATTCCTGACATTCATGCAACGAGGCGATGTCATCGCTACTATTGTGGACGTGTATGGCGATGTATTGGCTCACCTTTCGGCACCGGCAGATGGCATGATCTTTGGTTTGCGAGCGTTGCCCAACGTACAGACGGGTGATTGGTGTTGCTTCTTTGCCGAAATTGAAGGTGAGTTGTAGGGCATGGATGCGATTGAGCTATTACAGGCACTTGTAAGGATTCCCTCGCCGAACCCCCCCGGCGATACGCAAACACTTGCGATGTATATTGCACAACTCCTTGAACAGGCGGGGTGTCGGGTACAGCGCCTTGCCCCGCCAAGCAAGCCAGAGGCATTGAGCGTTGTGGCTAGCGTGGGGCAGGGGGATCCTGTCATTATGCTACACGCGCACATTGATACGGTGCCTATTGCGGTAACCGAGTCCCACCGTTGGCAATTTGACCCGTATGCGGCAGAAGTCCACGAGGGTAAGCTATACGGCAAAGGCAGCATTGACGACAAAGCCCCCCTCGCAGCGATGATGCTCACCCTGTTAGAAGCTGCCAGTGATGAATCTCGGGTACGGGGCACTCTGGTGCTGGTCGCCGCTGCCGAAGAAGAAGTCGGTGGGCAGTTAGGTACGCGCTGGCTTGCCGATCATGCCCACTTGCCCAAGTGTGATTTTATTGTAGTGGGCGAGCAGACCCACAATCGTGTCGCTAATGCCCACAAGGGTGTCATGCGTGCGACCATACAAACGCTTGGCAAAGCTGTACACGCTACTAACCCCGATAGGGGGGTCAATGCCATTACCGCAATGGCGCGAATCGTGTTGGCGTTGGAGTCGTATCATCATGACTTAGCACAACGTCAGCATCCGACAGTGGGTGTTCCGACGTGCAATGTTGGGGTGATCGAGGGCGGCAGTACAGCTAACGCCGTGCCAGATCGCTGTGTGGTGCGGCTAGATCGGCGTGTGATCCCGCGTGAAGACCCCGCTCATGTACAGGCAGAAATACAGGCGGTGGTGGCGGCGGTGGATGTCGGCGTGGCTAGTGCTGCCGTGACCGAGTTCCTGTATTCCAGTTGGTTCGATTCCAGCGTGACCAGTTCTCTCGCCAGCAAGTTCTTCGCATGTGTGCAGGAGGTTCTACGCGACACCCCCGGCCCTGTGGGCTATTTGCCGGGCAGTGATGCCAAGCATCTGATGACTTCTTTACGCGAAGGTGGCGAGATCATCATCTTCGGCCCCGGCAGTTACGAAGTCGCCCACGCCTTTGACGAGCATGTGGTGATCTCTGAGTATCTGGCGACGATCACGATTCTAAAACAGTTCCTACAAAAAACATTATTGGGGTAAACGCTATGTATAATACGCTAATTCAAAATGGGAATGTGGTTACGGAACGTGGCATTGAGCCATTGGATATCGGCATCGTGGGGGAACGCATTGCCGCTTTGCTGACGCGCGGTACAGCAGTTGATGCTCAAGAGGTCATCAATGCATCTGGAATGTATGTGTTACCCGGCGCAATTGATATTCACTTCCACTGTCGCGCACCTGCTTACCCACAACGCGGCGACTTCGCCACCGAAACCCGTGCAGCGGCGGCAGGTGGGGTGACAACAATCTTTGAAATGCCCATCTCTAAACCATGTTGTGCCACAGGCGATGTGTTCCGAATGCGTAAGGCACTAGGGCAGCGGGATGCCTACGTGAATTTTGCCTTGTACGGCGCGCCGGGGTTGTTGGATCGCGCCGAAATCGCAGATATGGTGCAAGAGGGCGCCATCGGCTTCAAAATCTTCATGACCGCGCCCCCGGCAGGGCGTGATGACGAGTTCGAGGGCTTGTGCCTGCCGGATGTACCACAGTTGTATCAAGCGTTGCAACTGGTTGGGGAAACTGGGCGCGTGTGCGTTGTCCATGCTGAGAATAACCCGCTGTTGGAATGGCATACCGCGCAGTTAGTTGCGGCAGGGCGTAACGACATCTTCGCTCACGGGGAATCGCGCCCGCCGCACGTAGAAGCGTTGGCAATTGCGACTTTGTTGGTGCTAAATGTCAGTGCCCGCACCAAACTGCATATCGCCCATGTGAGCGGCAAAGAACCGCTAGAAGTGATCCGTGCGTTTCAGGTGGCGGGGGCGTCTGTCACGGGGGAAACCTGCCCGCACTATCTGTTTTTCAATGAAAACGACCTTGCTCGTGTGGGCCCCTACGCGAAGATCAATCCCCCCTTACGTATGGTCGCCGATCAAGAGGCATTGTGGGGCGGTATTCTGGACGGGTCGCTTATGGCGGTCACAACCGACCACTCACCCTTCACCGTTGAGGAGAAAGAGAAAGCCCGCACAGATATCTGGCGTACCCCGCCTGGTGCGCCTGGCGTGGAAGAATTGGTGCTGGGGATGATGGATGCTGCGCTGATGGGCAAAATGACCATCAACCATGCGGTGAACCTCATCAGCACGAACGGCGCCAAACGCTTTGGCATTTATCCGCAAAAAGGCACGATTGCCGTAAATAGTGACGCCGATCTTGTGATCTATGACCCTACGCAAACCACCACTATCCACGAGGATATGCTGTTCAGTCAGGCAAAGGCGTGCGATAAGCTCTATGCAGGGATGTCCTTTCAAGGGCGAGTGGTGCGTACACTGGTGAACGGCAATACCGTGTTTGTGAACGGTGAAGTGGTCGGGGCGCGGGGTGGTGGCAAGTTCGTGCGTCCGTTGGAGCAAACCCTACAGGAGGTTGAATAATGCCCTATCCACTGGATTTTAGTGAATACTTCCGTTTTGACGCGCTGACCGAGCATCTGCACGGCTTAGCAGCATCATCACCGCTGGCGAGCATCCAAAGTATCGGGCGCAGTCATCAGGGGCGCGATATCTGGTGCCTGACGCTGACTAACCCGCAAACGGGTGTCGCCGACAGCAAACCGGCCTTTTATATTGACGGTCATATCCACGCTGAAGAAGTGGCAACCTCTCATACTGCGTTGTATACCCTCTGGTATTTGCTGGAATACTATGGGCAAGAGCCACTGGTGACGTGGTTGCTAGATAACACCACGTTCTACATTCTGCCCCGGTTGAACCCCGACGGCGCAGAAATAAGCCTTACCACGGGGCATCATTGGTGCGGCAACGGGCGTTACTTGCCGGGCGAAGAACAAATCCACGGGTTGTGTCAAGAAGACATCAATGGTGATGGCCTCATCGTCCAGATGAGGATTCTTGACCCCGCCGGCGAGTGGAAGGTGTCCAGCGCCGACCCGCGTATCATGGTACAGCGTGCCCCCGGTGAAATTGGGGTAGGCCCATATTACCGCCTTTACCGCGAAGGTGTCATTCGTGGCGACTGGGACGGTGAACACTTTGACATTCACCCCCCACGCGACGGCAACCTCAATCGCAATTTCCCAGCAGGTTGGCGACCTGAATTTCGGCAGTACGGCGCGGGTGAACTGCCGCTCAGTGAGCCAGAAAGCAAGGCCGTTGCAGACTTCCTGTTGCAACACCCGAATATCACCGGAATGCAGTGTTACCATACGCATGGGGGGCTACACCTGCGCCCGTCGTTGGTCGCCCCAGATACCACATTGCCTAGCCATGATTTGGCGCTCTACAAACGCATTGGCGCGATGGGCACTGAACTTACGGGATACCCAGTGATTTCGGTGTATGAGGAGTTCACCAACGAGCCAGACAAGCCGCGCGTTGGGTCTTTGATGCAGTGGTCTTACGACGAGTTCGGCATCATCACCTTTAGCACCGAACTGTGGAACCCAGAACTTGCAGCGGGGGTAGCTGACCCGGCAAAATATCAAATCGTGGGGCGCAGTGAGGATAAAGAACGTAAGTTGATGCAGTTCAACGATGAGCATCTTGGCGGGGCAGCATTTGTGGACTGGCAACCGTTTGAACACCCCCAATTGGGTACACTTGAAATTGGTGGGTGGACGCATATGTACTTGTTCCGCAATCCACCACCAGCGTCAGTTGCCAAAACAGACTTTGCGCGTCAGTTGCTCCCGCAGACCCTACACCAGAACTGTCTGTTCACGTTGCATCATGCTGCGTGTACCCCGTTGATACAGCTTGAAAATGTGACTGCAACAGCACTCGCAGATAGTCTATTCCGTGTGAGCGCAACGGTGGCAAACGTCGGCTTTTTGCCCACCTATATGACTGAACGTGCATTGACACACGGCACAGCGGCAGCGGTCAACGTGACATTAGAAACCGAAGGCGAAGTGCTGATTGGGCAACGATACACAGAGGTGGGGCACCTTGCGGGTCGGGATGAACGCACAGCAACATGGTCACCGTGGTTGCGCCAATGGTCTGCCACACGGAGTAAATTGGAATGGCTCGTGCGCGCTAAGCCAGGGCAGTCGGTGACGATTGTAGCGATGGCGCAACGAGGTGGTACTCAGCGTAAGGCGGTTACACTATGACGATGATGCCACTAGGTGAGGCTTTTTATCGGGGGCGGGTGCAGGCAATTCGTGAGCAGGTTTTGGCATCAGGCGCAAAAGGCATCTTGCTATTGAACATGCCTGATGTCGTCTACGCTTCGGGCTTTGTACACTCGCCGTCAGAGCGCCCCATTGGGCTGTTTGTCCCCGCAAGCGGTGAGCCAGTCTTATTGATCCCCCTTTTGGAGCAGGAAAACGCTGCTGAAACGTGGATCAAAGATATTCGCGTGTATTTTGAATTCCCCGGAACAGAGACAGTCTTAGACTGGATGGTAGCGCAGTGTGACGTAAATCCGTTGCTAGTGGAATCGAATGGTTCAGCGTGGTGGCGACCAGAAGTCCCGTTTGCCACCCCAACCAACATCCTTAACCGCCTGCGGTGGGTCAAACAACCCGAAGAATTGGCGTGCATCCGCTTGGCAGCACATTACGCAGACTTGTGCCTGTCCCACGTTCGCGATCAAGCCCCACCGATCATCCGTCGCGGCGGTAGCGAACTGAACATTCTGGAAGCTAGTATCAGCGCCACCCTTCGGCAGATGCGCGATGAACTGGGTAGCAGGTACGCCCGCCGCCTGCTAAATGTGGTCGGAACGGTTCATAGTGGTGCACGCGCTGCGTTGCCACACGGCGAAACCAGCACGCGCATCCCACAGCATGGCGATACGCTTATTGCCGGCATTGGGGCATGCGTGGGCGGCTACTACGCAGAGAGCGGCGCAACGTTTATATTGGGGCAGGCAAATGCAGAGCAACGGCACATCTTAGCGGCTTGTGTAGACTGCGACAGTGCTGCTGCTGCCGCGTTACAGGTCGGTGCGACCTGTGCCAGCGTTAACGATGCAGCTTTAGCTGTGCTTCACGCCGCCGGACTTACCCAGGCAATCCGCCATCGGATTGGGCATGGGATGGGTTTGCAGGGGCATGAAGCCCCTTGGTTGGCGCCCGGCGACCTAACACAAGTGCAGCCGGGCATGGTCTTTAGTAGTGAGCCGGGGGTATACCGTCCACTCGTAGATGGTTACCGTACTATCAACACCTATATCGTCACTGCCGACGGCGTAGAGATACCCAGTCGGTTTTTGTCAGCATATCCACCCGAACAACGCATTTTATCTATCTAACCCTTTATCACGCTCTGGAGGAACAATAGCATGGCAGAGCCACCCGCATGGCATTACCAGAAGATCATCAAACCCATGGTCGAGCATGTCACAGTCAACGCCGTACTGACCAACGCTCGTCTGCTGACCTGTGTTGGTGATGAGGAGATTGAGCAGGGCTACTTATGGATCGCTAACGGTAAAATTACTGCCATTGGCAGTATGGCGGATTACCAAGCCCCTGAAGGGGCACGCGAAATAGACTGTAGCGGCAAAACATTAATTCCCGGCATGATGAACTCGCACGCTCATCTGGCGTGGGACGGCGTCCACGACTTGGCACGCCAAAGCATGGATGATGCCCCAGAGATCAGTGCCTATAAATCTGCGGGTAACATGCTCAAGAGCTTACAAGCAGGCATTACGTTAGTGCGAGACTTAGGCATGAACCGCAGCAACTTTTTCGCTAAACAGGCAGTGGCGCAGGGCATCTTCCCTGGGCCACGCCTGCTGATCTGTGGCGAGGCAATTATCCAGACAGGTGGGCATACCTACTGGTGCTGCCGTGAGGCAAGTGGCGCGGATGAAATGCGTCGTGCAGTACGCGAACAGGTGCGCGGCGGGGCAGACCTCATCAAGATCATGGCGTCCCACGATCGCGTTGAGTTCACCGATGCTGAACTAGAAGCTGTCATCGACGAAACGCACCGCACCGGGTTACCCATCACCGCCCACGCGACCTTCAATGAGGTGATTAAACGGGTAGTGGAATTTGGCGTCGACTGTGTAGAACACGGCGGTAGCATGACCGATGATACCATCCAACTGTTACTAGACAGGCAGGTGCCTATTGTGACTACCTTTGCCCCGTTGGTGCAGCAGGCAAACCCAGATGTCGCCCGTAAGTTCAATATTCCAGAGTGGAAAATTGAGGAGCGGCAGAAAGCCCTTCAGTCTGGAACGCGCTTTGCAGGGCTACAGAAGGCGGCGCAGGCGGGCGTGACTATTGCCTTCGGCACGGATGCCGGTAGTCCTGCGGTTGGGCATGAGGTTGTGGCGCCGGAACTGGCGTTTATGGTGCAGTTAGGCATTAAGCGTGACAACTACGATGCCTTGCGCTGCGCGACCATTGTCCCTGCCCGAATTCACAAGCTAGATCATTTACTCGGCACATTAGAGGTCGGCAAAGCCGCCGATGTTGTGGTACTGTCGCAGAATCCACTAGAGAACTTGTACGCACTCGAAACCGTGCAAATGACCTTTGTAGGCGGAAAGATGCTTTATCAACTTGCCAATTGACGTCCAATCGCCCCCCGCATTGGTGCGGGGGGTAAACCGTGACATGCTAATCTTTTTTCTGCACAGTGCCACCCTGCATATCGGTCTCATTGGCATGGCAGATGTGTTGCTAAATTTTTACTACGTTAGCCTTGGTTACGATGCTAGTGTGATCGGCATGTTGCAGGCGTTGCCGCGTTTGAGCGGGTTCTTGACAGGTTTACCGGTAGGCTTAGTCGCTAACCACATTGGTAGGCGTCGCATTCTGATCTTATCTAATTTTGGTTTGGTCGCCAGTCTTCTGTTGTTGGTATGCTTCCCTGTGCTATGGATGTTGGCACTATGTCGTTTTATGTTAGGTTTTTTCTACGGTAGCAACCAAATCGTTACCTCACCGTACTTAGTGACACTCACCCCCAAGGCAGAACATACCCACCAGTTTGCCTATCACAATTTGGTGAGCATGTTGGCGACTGCCGTCGGTAGCGTACTGGGCGGGTACCTGCCGTTGTGGTTTAGCCAATGGCTTGGGTTGGCAGGCACAGCATTCGCACCTCCGGAACAATCGCTCACGGCTTACACGCTTTCGTTGATGCTGTCGGCAGCAATTATGCTGTTGAGCACGTTGCCGTTGTTCTATCTGCCAATCGCCAAGCATACCTTTCCTGTTTCAGACGGCGAGCAGGTAAGGTTAACTATCCCATGGGGGCGCTTGCTACTCTATGGTATCCCGCTATTTTTCTTTGGGGTCACGGGCGGGATGACATTCCCGTTCTACAATCTGTTCTTCCGTGAGCGCTTTCTCCTGCCCGATGCTGGCGTAGGTAACATTCTGGCGCTGGGTTGGCTTGGTATGGCGTTGGTGCCGCTCATCAACCCGTTCTTGGAACGACGACTAGGGCGCGTATGGGGCTTGGCAACCATGATGGGCATTGCTGGATTGGGTTTTTGGGGCTTAGGCAGTATTGAGTGGTTGCCCGCAGCAGTCCCCTGCTATGTGTTAGGCATTGCCGCCCGCAATGCGATGCAACCTTTAATCCAGCCACTAATGATGGATTGCCTGCCCGACGAACTGCACAATATAAATAGTAGCGTCGGCATTGTCTTGTGGAATGTTGGTTGGTTTGCATCTACCGCCAGTTTTGGTGGGTTGTTGCCCGTCGCGGGCTATGGTGGCATGATGTTGATTGTGGCTGTAGGGGTCGTCATTACTGCCGCAAGCATCGTGCTGGTTTTTGCTCCATTATCTGGAAAACAGTTATCCGTTTCTTTGGGAAAGGCAAAATTATGAGCGCAATTACTGGCATTTTCAACATTCTGGCAACCCCCTTTACCCCCGATGGTGAAGTTGACAGCAACAGCTTGCGCCATCTGGTAGATTTCCAGTTGGCGCTGGGTGCCTATGGGCTGACGATTTTGGGTGTGCTGGGCGAAGCAGCAAAATTGAGTGTTTATGAACGCACCCACGTCATGCAGACGGTGGTAGAGCAGGTCAACGGGCGTGTGCCAATAGTCGTAGGTACCTCCCACCCAGACACTGCCACCTGCGTGCGCCTGAGTAAGTCGGCACTGGAAGGCGGTGCAACAGGCGTTATGGTAGCATTGCCGCCACTGAACGAGCCAAGCGAAGCACAGATTTTTGCTTACTACGAAGAACTCGCTGCGCATGTAAAAGGAACTATCGTAGTACAAGACTACCCTAAGGTGAACAACGTCACCCTGTCGGCGGCGGTAATCGCCCGTATTGCCAACGAAATTCCCACAGCGCGCCACCTTAAACTTGAAGACCCGCCGTTGATGGAGAAGGTTCGTGCCATCCGCACCCAAACTGAACATATTGCGATTTTTGGCGGGTTGGGCGGGATGTTCCTGCTAGAGGAACTGCACGCGGGGACGGGCGGCACGATGACGGGTTTCGCTTTTACAGAGGTGCTGGTGGCGGTGTATCAAGCCTACAGTAGCGGCGATATGGTACGCGCTACTGAGATTTTCGACCAATACTTGCCGCTCATCCGTTACGAAAATCAACCAGAGATCAACCTCACCATCCGCAAGGAACTATTGTATCGCCGTGGGGCAATGGCTCACGCCGGTTTACGTGTGCCATTCCGCCCCATTGATCGGGGTACGCACGACGAAATAACATGGGTTTTACAACGGGTGGGTATTACTGACCCCACCCAGATCATTACTTTTTAATCAACTTAAAAGGGAGCTACCCACATGGATTTAGGTCTGCATAATAAAGTGGTCATGGTTGCCGCTTCTAGTAAGGGGTTGGGGTTTGGGGTGGCACAAGCAAGCGCACAAGAAGGTGCGCGGGTGTCATTGTGCAGTCGAACAGAGGCAGATGTACTTGTTGCTGCCGAGCGCATTCGCACAGAAACCCAGTCTGAGACGCTGGCGACAGCCTGCGACGTACTCGACGCGGCGCAAATCGAAAACTGGGTGCAGCGCACAGTCTCCGCCTGGGGGCAGTTGGATGCGTTGCTGGTCAATGCAGGCGGTCCTGTGTCTGCCAGTTTCAAGGAATTAAGCGACGAGCAGTGGCATGCAGCTTTTGAACTCACCTTGATGAGCACGGTGCGTATGATCCGTGCAGTGTTGCCGCACATGTCGTCTGGTGGTGCCATCCTCACCGTGACCTCCTCGTCAATTATCGAACCCATCCCGCGGTTGGGCTTGTCTACGGTGATGCGTGCGGGCGTTGCGGGCTTGGTTAAAACGCTTGCAAATGAACTGGCACCCGACGGCATTCGCGTCAATAACCTGATACCAGGGCGTATCGACACAGAGCGAGTCGCACAGTTAGACGCTGGGGTGGCAAAGCGGCTCAACATCACACCCCAAGAGGCACGCGCACAATCGCTGCAGAGCATCCCGCTGAAACGGCTTGGTAGCATTGAGGAGTTCGGGCGTGCAGCTGCTTTTTTGCTGTCACCCGCTGCGAGTTTCATTACGGGCGCAACTTTGCGCGTAGACGGCGGACAGATCAAGGCGATCTAACGATGTTTGCCCAATAACCCGCCCATCAGTAACTAAAAAGTTTATCGACAACTCAAACCTACTTTCCATAATTCGAGGAGGGACTAAATGTCTGGATATGATGACCTTGCACAGCACATTGGTGAACTGAATGATGTGCTTAACGCGATTTCAATTCTAAAGTGGGATCAGCGCACACAGATGCCTTCCGGTGGTGCCCGCACACGCGGCAACCAACTGGCAACGCTCAGTCGTATCGCGCAAGAGATGTTCATCGGTACTACCACCGCCCGCCTGCTAGAAACCGCAGAGGCAGAGGTGGCGGGGGAACCCTCAGAGAGTTACCGCGTGCGCTCGGTTGCACAAACACGGCAGTATTACGAGATTGTGCGCCGAATTCCCATGCAGGTGATTGCAGACATGGCAGCGCTATCACCAGAATCTCAGTTGGTGTGGGAACGCGCGAAAAAAACTGACGATTTTGCGCTATTTGCTCCCTACCTACAACGCATGTTAGATTTTAACAAGGCGCTGGCGGATGCCGTCGGATATAGCGACCATCCCTATGATGGACTGGTCTTTGAATACGAGCCGAGCATGACCGCCAGTAAGCTCAAAGTCTTATTCGCTGACCTGCGTGCTGGCTTGATCCCGCTTTTGGGGCGCATCGTTGCCAATGACACCCCACTCCCAGTGGATTTGTGGCGACACACTTATGACATTCCGAAACAAAAGGCATTTGCGCTAGAGGTTGCACAGCAGTTTGGCTATGACCTGCAACGCGGGCGGCTAGATATTGCGCCACACCCGTTTGAGGTATCATTCACGCGGGAAGATGTTCGTATCACCACGCGCTACAGCGATCATTACCTGCCGATGGCGCTGTTTGGTAGCCTGCACGAAACTGGCCATGCACTGTACGAGCAAGGGGTAGACCCTGCGCTCACCCGCTCTGCGCTGACGACGGATTTTCTGGGGCAATATGCTGTGGGGGGGACCAGTTACGGGGCACACGAGTCACAGTCACGGTTGTGGGAAAATCAAATCGGGCGTAGTCGTGCGTTTTGGGTGCAGCACTTCCCTCGCCTGCACGAATATTTTCCTGAGCAACTGGCAGAGGCAGACGACGAGTTATTCTACAGGGCTGTCAACCGCGTGCAACCCAGCTTGATCCGAGTTGAGGCGGACGAGGTGACCTATAACCTGCACATTATGTTGCGGGTGGAAATCGAGATGGGGCTACTGGACGGCACATTTCAGGTATCGGAACTGCCAGAGGTTTGGCGCAGCAAAATGCAGGAATATGTTGGGGTTGCACCGACCACTGACAGTAATGGTGTGTTACAGGATGTCCATTGGTCCGGCGGGGGCTTTGGGTCATTCCCCGGTTACACTGTTGGCAATGTGATGTCGGCGCAATTGCTGGCAGCGGCACACCGCGATGTGCCTGACCTAGATAACGCACTGGCAGGAGCAGACTATGCGCCGTTGTTAAGCTGGTTAACGGAAAACGTCTATCGGCATGGACGGGCGTACAGTGCCAGCGAACTGCTACAACGTACCACTGGGCAAGACCTCACCGTAGGGCCTTATATGACATACCTGACAGAGAAATTTGCTGACCTGTACGCTTTCACGATATAGGTGGCAAGTGACGGTATACCCCTGTCGTATGATAGGGGTATATTTGGCGCGTGTTGCAACGCTTGTTAGCGGACACTTCAACATAAAAGAGGTGTTTTGTGCGGAAGGTGCAGAACCATCTCCGCTGACGCATAACGCCTGTGACAAAGTCACATTAGCGATGCAGGATGCGTGTTGAGGCAAGATCGTCGAGAGCAAGTTCGATTGTCAAGGTGTTTGACCACCAACGGGGCAACCTCAAGCGGCGACAACTATCGAAGGTGAAGCAGTGCCCTGAACAGAGACGGCACATTTTTTAATCGACGGTGTTGGTGGGATGCTCGTTGTGCCAATTGAGGTGTGTTTCGGAAATAAACCAACTGGCTAGAATCGTTGAAGCAAAATGAAGTTCCCACGCGCGATACTTGATAGCCTGAAATTCATCTATGCCCAATTTGGATTTCGCATCTTTCAGGTTGCGTTTGACAAAATAACGCTGGCACTTGCGTCTAGCTGAGCTGAATAACGGGGTGTCGGTAAGGCACTGGTAAAACTTTAACACGCTCGGTCGTGATTCCCCGCCTTCTTTTCCAACTCAAGTGAGCTGCTGTACCCCTCATACTAGTGCGCAATTGGTGCTGATTGCCCAGTTCAGCGGGTTAACCGCCGTGGGATGGGTAGCGCAACCATGGCTAGTCTGTGCCATTAGCCTGCTTGTATTGATTTGGTTTAGTTGACATGGCATGGGCGCAGGTGGCATTGCTTCTCCATAACCCGCGTTGTTGCACCGCCCTTATATCAATAAAACTTATAACTCTTATTGGCAACCTATCCGTTATCAAAATGGTTGCTGTTCATTATCTTTATGTTATGAACGTTGTTTAGTTGCAAATTAGGGGACTGTCCACATGCTTTTGAGATACTTCTATGATGAAACACTTGCCCAAGCCTCTTACATGGTGGGTTGCGTTGCCAATGGGGACGCGCTCGTGATTGATGCCGGGCGTGACATTCAACAATACATTGATGTTGCCAACCAAGAAGGCTTGACGATTCGTTACGTCACCGAAACCCACATTCACGCGGATTACGTCAGTGGTAGCCATGAACTTGCCCACGCTACAGGGGCACAACTATTCCTAAGCGATTGTGGCACGCCTGAATGGAAATATGAAAAGACCAATTTACCCACTGTTATGCTCAATGACGGGGATTCGTGGATGGTTGGGAACATTCGTGTAGAGGTCATTCATACACCGGGTCACACGCCTGAACATATCGTGTTCATGATTACCGATACCGCAGGCGCGGATGAACCCATTGGCGTGTTCACCGGGGATTTCATTTTCGTGGGGGATGTCGGTCGTCCAGATTTGCTCGAAGAAGCTGCGGGGGTGGTAGGAACGAAAGAACCTGGCGCACGCTTGCAATATCGTAACGTTGTCAAATTTCAAGCCATGGCGGACTACTTACAAATTTGGCCCGGTCATGGTTCTGGCAGCGCGTGTGGCAAGGCACTGGGAGCGATTCCCTCTACCACATTAGGATATGAAAAGCGTTTTAACCCTGCCTTCCAATTCAGCAACGAAAATGACTTTGTGGCTTGGCTTTTGGAGGGTCAACCTGAACCCCCTAAATATTTCGCACAGATGAAGAAGGTCAACCGCCAAATTCCTGCTCTGCTCAAAGATACTCCCACTCCTACCCAACTCGATCGTGTTGCCTTTGAGAAGCTCGTGGCAGAGGGTGCACAAATCTTGGACACACGTCCCATACAACAATTCAGCGAGAGCTATCTGCCAGGAACATTCGCTTCTCCTGCCTCTAACAAGAACTTCTCTACCTGGGCAGGTTGGTATGTAGACTTTGAACGCCCATTGTATTTGGTGGCATATCCTGACCAACTCGAACGCATTCTCGTTCAGTTGCGTTCGGTTGGTGTAGACAATACCCCCGCCTTCTTTGACCCACAAGAAATTGTCACAGAAACGGCTATGCCCATTCCATCCATGACGGTGAATGAATTGGCAGAACGGATGCCCAAGAATGGGTTGGTGGTGTTGGATGTGCGTGGGGCAAGTGAACGTGCTGATGGCTACATCGCCAATACGCAACATATTCCAATGGGGTTTGTCCCCCGTCATTTTGACGAACTAGCTAAAGATCATCCCATCGTCGTGCATTGCCAATCTGGCACGCGCTCTAGCATTGTGGCTACCGTGTTGCTCAACAACGGTTATCAGAACGTCACCAACGTGATGGGTGGGTTCAGCGCGTGGGAAAAAGCCAACCTACCGATTGAACGGTAATGAACACATAGGAGATCTCATGACTTCGCAACCGCCTCCGTCTAAGCTGCCTTTTACTGAACCCTATAAACCTCATCCTACGCGCCCACGATTCAACTGGAAGCTAACGCGCTTTTTCCCGTTGTTGGGGTTGTTAAAGCATTATCGCGCTGAAGACTTAAGTGGAGATTTGTTGGCAGGCATCATTGTGGCGATCATGCTTGTTCCCCAAAGCATGGGCTATGCGTTGTTGGCGGGGCTACCCCCACAAGCTGGGCTATACGCCAGCATCATCCCGCTGGTGATTTATGGATTGTTGGGGTCAAGTCGGTATTTGGCAGTTGGTCCGGTGGCGATGGTGTCGTTGCTGGTGGCAAGTGGGGTGGGGGGGTTGGTGGCAAGCGATAGCCCAGACTATTGGACGCTTGCGCTCACCTTGTCGTGCATGACCGCCTTGATTTTGGTCGCGTTGGGAATGGTGCGAGCTGGTTTCTTGGTGAATTTCCTGAGCCACCCTTTACTTTCGGGTTTCACCACCGCCGCCGCCATCATCATCGGCGTGAGTCAGTTCAAGCATGTGTTGGGGGTTTCTTTGCCCCAAAGTGAAGCGGTGCTTGAAACGCTTGTAAACCTAGTTGAGCAACTCCCCAAAGCGCAAATTACCCCCCTAATTCTGTCCGTGGTGGCGGTGAGTATATTGCTATTCTTTAAGCAGGTGTTGCCCAAGTGGTTGAAATCATCCGCTCTGCCACCCGCCATCAAAAACACCCTTCAGCGTTCTGGTCCGTTAGTCGTGGTCTTTCTGGGGGCAATGGTAACTTGGGCATGGCGACTTGACCAAACCTTGCACCTCAAGATTGTAGGGGTTGTGCCTTCTGGTTTACCTCCGATCACGTTGCCCTCATTTGACCCGAATGTATGGTCAGCGTTGTTTCCTTCGGCGTTGACCATTGCCGCAGTAGGTTACATGGAAAGCATTGCTGTGGCGCGTTCTATGGCAAGCAAGCGTCGTCAAACAGTGAATGCTAATCAAGAGTTGTTGGCGTTAGGCTTGGCAAATTTAGGGACAGCTTTCACTGGGGGCTACCCTGTCACTGGGGGGCTAAGTCGTTCGGTTGTGAACTTTGAAGCGGGGGCACGCACAGGTTTAGCCTCTGTCTTCACGGCGTTGTTGATCTTGCTCACGGTGATCTTTCTGACACCCCTGTTTTACTATTTGCCCAATGCCGTCTTAGCTGCAATCATCTTGGTTGCCGTCACCAACTTGTTGGATTTTGGCACGCTACGGACAACTTGGGCGTATGGCAAAGAAGAGGGCATCACTTGGGTGGCAACCTTTGTGGCGGTGCTGTCCGTTGGCATTGAGAATGGAATCTTGGTGGGGGTTGCCACGGCACTGGGCGCATACTTGTGGCGTACCAGTCGCCCACATGTGGCGGTGGTGGGGCGCGTTGGAGAAAGCGAACACTTTCGCAATGTTCTCCGCCATAACGTTAGCCTTGTTCCGGGAGTGGTGGCGGTGCGCGTGGATGAAAGCCTATACTTCCCCAATGCGCAATTTCTGGAACAGGTGATTAGCACACTGGTAGCGGATGACCCCAGCGTGAATCAAGTCGTATTGATTTGTAGTGCCGTCAACTACATTGATACCAGCGCGTTGCATTCACTGGAAGTGTTGGTGGATAACTTGCGCGTCTCTGGCATCCAATTTTGCTTAACCGAAGTTAAAGGGCCCGTGATGGATCGCTTACGGGGCACACATTTCATGGAGAAACTGGGGGAAAGCTGTATTTATCTGAGTACCCATGTTGCCATGCAGAAATTCAGCGGGAATCAAGCGACTCCCTCCGCATAGCGAGAGACAGAGTGGGCATCGCTTAGAATGCCCACTCCTGACCTTATTAGTCACAAATGCCGATCTTGTCTACATATCTTTCGCTCAACCAACCCTGTGCACTCAAGTAAATGACTTCTATCCACCCATCAACCCGTCCAGTTGCGGTTAGGTTCATGTTGTAGGGTAGGCGTTCAATTACAGGAGCACTGGAGGAGGGTTGCGTCCGCAAGCGCACAATCGCGGTGGTGGTAACGCGACAACTTGCCAACGGGGTGTATACACCGCTCGCGGTGGTGGTGGTGCTTGCACTAGGGGTGCTAGAAGCAGTTGCGCCCGAATCTGTCGTGGTGGTTGTCGTTGTTGTGGAGGTGGTAGCAAGACTGCTTACCGTTGGGGCAGCTGCCCCAGTGATCAAAACAGCTGTGCCACTGCCGGACAGGAAAGCACAAGTATGCTGTACGTTGTTGATGGTGTCGGTGACAGCATCTAACGTGGTGGGTTGGCGTGGGGTGCTGGTATTTGCCAGGAAGAAGAACTGCCCTGTTCCACGCAAACAAGTACGGATGGGTTCGTTGAAGTACGGTACAGTGGTCGTACCACTATTGCCTACTACATCCACCGCAGCGAGTACCCCTTGCTGAATCAAACCGAGATTCCCGATGATTGCAGGGGAAAGCACAAAGTCTGTACCGTTGTGAATGACACGACAGAATACATCGCCATTATCTACCGCACCAGCGGGTACGCCGATGCGAACCACACTGTTGGGTAAACCATCTTGTGTGCTACAGGTTATGGTGCTTTGAGCGTTTACCACAGATGCCATGCCCATCATGACCAAGACAACCACTAAAAGTGAAACCAAGGCTTTACTGTTCATCAATTTTACCTTTCAACAATACAAACTACGCTTCCATAACTATAGCAATTTTATGACGTGCTGTCTAAGTCTATCTTCAACTCAAAGCCAATGTGTTGATAACCCGTAGGTTTAGAGACGGTGTGCTACATTTACAATGGAAAGGTTGGTTCAATTTTTTGAAGGTTTTGTGGTGATGTTGCAGCGTACCCGTATACGAAGATGGCTCGTGTGGGTGGGCGTGGGGCTTGGGATGTGTGGGAGTGTGGTGGCGTATCAGTGGTATACACGAAGCCTCACCAATAGCATCCCGCCCATTCGGGAGTGGTTTCAAAATGGGGCAACGCGCCCGAGCTTGACCACCCAAACGAATGCGCCGTGTCCAAACGCTCCTTTTCTGCTTCCCAGCTCAGGCTTAATTGGGTTGTTGTATGGCGACCCTGCCGCACCGTATCATGTGTTGCGTCGCCACAGTGGGATAGACATCTTTGGCAACGGCACACCCGGCACAGTGCCCATCGTGGCGGCGTATAACGGCTATCTCACGCGCGAGGCAGATTGGAAATCCAGCGTTATCATTCGCCATGATGATCCCCTACAGGTGGGGCGCACCATCTGGACCTACTACACACACATGGCGGATGTGAGCGGAACAACCTCATTCGTGCATGCGGATTTCCCGCCGAACACGCGCGAGGTATTCGTGGAGCAGGGACGGTTATTGGGGTATCAGGGGGAGTATGGCGGAAACTTGCGCATCGGTTTGCACCTGCACTTCAGCATTGTGAAGAGCGACCCGCAAGGAGCCTACATGAATGAAACGGTGCTTGCCAACACGCTTGACCCAAGCCCCTATTTGGGGATGCAGCTACAAGCCAACCGCTTGCCGTCTCGCCCCATAAATTGTCAAAATACCTAGCACAGTCCCTATTTTCACAGGATAGTCATCGGATGTATCATCATACTCAACAAGTCATTTTTAGCAGGTAGGATTCGTTTATGAAAGCAAATATCGTTATTATCGGGGCTGGCATCATCGGTGTGAGTGTCGCATATCATCTTGCCCAACTAGGGGTGCAAGACATTGTGTTGTTGGACAAGGGTGATTTAGACGAAAACGATGGCTCAACCTCGCATGCTCCGGGCGGGATGCGGGTGGTGACATTTTCGGACTGGTTCACGCGGTTAGGGTCACGCTCTTCTGACTTATACAAACAACTTCCGCTTGCTGTGGAGGGGGAAGAGCAATTCTTCCGCACAGGTTCCATGCAGATCGCATCCAAACCCGAGCGATTTGAGAGTTACAAACGCCTACAAGAAATGGGGATGTCATACGGGCGCGAGGTGTTGCTGTTGACTCCGGCTGAGGTGAAGGGCTATTTACCCTTCATTGATGAGAAACAAATTGTGGGGGGCGTGCGCATCCCTGATGGTGGGGTGGTGAAAACAGCCCGCCTAGCCACGTCCATGCGTCGCCTAGCAGAAGCAAGCGGACAGTTAACCTGCTATGGCGAGACAACCGTCACCCAAGTTGTGGCAGAGGGCGGGCGCGTGCGTGCGGTCTTGACCAGTAACCCGAACCTACCCCGCATAGACTGTGAGCAAGTGGTCTTGTGTAGCAACATCTGGGCACCCATCCTGTGCGAGAAGCTGGGGGTCAATATGCCCCTGTTCCCCGGTCAACATCAGTATATCTACACCGAGCCAACCCCCGTCTTAGACGATTACAAAAGCATCGAAGCCCAATTCCCAATTGTGGCAGTGGATGATTTGTCGTTGTATTTCCGTCAGCACCATGACCGCTTAGGGATCGGTAGCTATCATCACCGCGCCATGTTGGTTGACCCGCACCAATTGCCCAAGCAAGCCATGATGCCGTTCACCCCTGACGATTTCACGCATGCGTGGTCGCTCATGCAGGAGCTGTTACCACCGCTTCACTCCACCAGCATTTCACACGGGTTTAACGGGATGTTCTCGTTCACGGTGGATGGATTCCCGATTGTGGGTGAATCTCCCGTTAAAGGCTTTTGGACATCGGTGGGGGCGTGGCTATCTTTTGCTGCGGAACTCGGTAAGGTGTTGGCACAGTGGATGACCACTGGTGATCCCGGCATGGATATGCGCTCGGCAGACATCAACCGCTTTCATCCCCATCACCTCAACCGCGAATACTTGACGCGCCAAAGCAAATATCAATATGAGATTGGCTTTGACATCATTCATCCCAATCAGGTTTCCTCGCGCGTGCGCAATTTGCGCCTGTCCCCCCATCATGAACGACTGGTGGAATTGGGCGCAGAGTTGGCACCCTTCGCTGGAATCGAAACCGGCTTGTGGTACAACAGCAATGCTCCGTTGGTGGAACGCTACGCGGAACGCATTCCAGAGCGCACCGGCTGGGAGGCGCAGTATTGGTCGCGCATTCAAGGGGCGGAGCATCTCACCTTCCGTGAGAACGTGGGCTTGGTGGATTGGTCAGCAGGGATGGCTGCTGTTGAAGTGGTGGGGCGTGGGGCAACCGCGTATCTCAACCGCTTGTGTACCAACAATGTCGATAAGCCTGTTGGTAGCCTGATCTACACCTTGCTCCTCAACCAAGCAGGGGGCATTCAACGTGACCTCACCATTGCACGCCTTGCCGAAAATCGCTATTGGATGTTGACGGGCAAGTCCAATGTATATGGTGAGATGGCATGGATGCGCCGTTGGTTGCCTGATGATGATTCGGTACAGATCATCAATCGTGGGGATGAATATGTTGGCTTGGCATTGTGGGGGGCAAACGCTCGCGCTGTGCTCGAAAAAGTCACCCATCACGACGTGAGCAATGACGCTTTCCCCTACTACACCGTACAGCAGATTGGGGTGGGCATGGCGCCGGTGATTGCTTTGCGCCTGTCTTATGTGGGTGAATTAGGTTGGGAGTTGTATACCCCCAATAACTTTGGCTTACACCTGTATAATACCCTATCGGAGGCGGGGCGCGAGTTTGATATGCCAGCTTGTGGCATTGGCTCGGTGCTTTCTGCCCGCTTGGAAAAGGGCTATCGCTTGTTTGGCGCGGACATCACCCCCGAAGTGAACGCTTATGAAGCCGGCTTGGCGGGGCTATTGCGCTACAACAAGGGCGACTTCATCGGGCGTGATGCTTCTTTGCGTTTCAAAGAGAAGGGGGTGGCGCGTCAGTTGGTGTGCTTAACCTTCGATGATCGCAAGGCGGTGATGTTTGGGAATGAACC
>CAIRDJ010000452.1 GCA_903877335.1 uncultured Chloroflexota bacterium
CTCGTTGGGCGGCAGAGATCAACACGCGGCGCATTTTTCCACCCGGCTCTGGCGGTCCAATTGCCCCCAATTCAAATAGCAAATCCATAATACGAGCCGCGCGCGGATAGCCGATGTTGTGGTGTTTCTGAAGCATAGTGGCGGAAGCCTGTCGCGCCCGAATGACCGCTTCAAGCGCGTCTGCCAACAAGTCATCTGTCTCGGAAAGTAGCTCTAACTTGGTCAAACTCTTCTCCCACGGGGCGCGGGGCTTCTCGGTTGTATCTCGAGGTGCCAACGGCTTAGCGTTTGCCCAGTCGCGCCAGTGTTGCACGATTCCGCGTACTTCGTCATCACTGACAAAACACCCTTGAACGCGCTTGGGTCCCGAAGCGTCGGAGGCGAGGAACAACATATCTCCATTTCCCAGCAACGTTTCTGCCCCGCTTGCATCTAAAATCACGCGCGAGTCCACGCTAGATGCGACGGAAAAAGCGATGCGTGCGGGGAAGTTTGCCTTAATCAAACCAGTCAAAACATCCACACTAGGGCGTTGGGTTGCCACAATCAAGTGCATCCCCACCGCACGCGCCATCTGTGCCAAACGTGTGAGGTGATGTTCCGTATCTTCCCCAAAGTTCATCATTAAGTCCCCCACTTCATCAATCATGATGAGAATGTAGGGGAGTGGTTCCATACTAGCCCCTTTTTCGCTGCGCTTTTGGTGATATAAGCTGATATTGCGAACTCCTGTAGACTCTAACAATTTATACCGCCGATCCATCTCGCGCGTGCACCAGCGCAAAACTCCAATGATGCGCTCGGCATTCGTTTCAACAGGACCTAACAAATGGGGTAGACCGTTGAAACGAGAGAGTTCCACCATTTTAGGATCAAGCAATACCATCTGTAATTCGTCTGGGGTGTTGTCCAGCACCAGTGCCATGACCACTGCCGCCAAGCATACCGATTTACCAGATCCGGTTGTGCCAGCGACAAGTGTGTGGGGCATCGAAGCGAAATCAACCGCGAATGGATGACCGGCTACATCGCGCCCCAATGGAACCACGAGGGGGGTCTTGGCTTTTTTGAGCGTGTTTTGATAGGCTTCACTCTCGTAAACAGAACGCAAAGTCACCAAGCTGGGAACTTTGTTAGGCACTTCAATTCCCACAAAGTTGGTGCCCGCTACAGGCGCTTCAATGCGTAGTCTCTTGGAGGAAAGCGAAAGTGCAAGGTCATTTTGATAAGATGCAATCTTGCTAATTCGCGTATGATCTAGCCGCTCGTCACCCTTTCCTTCGCGGAAGGGGCGCACAGCGTATTGCGTGACTGTTGGACCGACCTGCACATCGATGACATCAATGTCTATATCAAACTCTAGCAGTGTATTTTCAATCAAAACCACGTTGCTGTTTATCTCGGTTTCATCGGGTATCTTGAGTGGAACATCTGCTAATAACGTGAGAGGAGGTGCTTCGGGTTTGCGCTTGAGGGGTTTCTTGGTTTCTTTTAGGGTGCTCAGCGAAAAGTAACGCTTAATGCGTCCATCGGGGCGGCGTACCTCTTGATGATTTTCTTGCACCGTGCCGGTCTTGTGCTTCGGTTGTGGAATGACCTCCCCAATGATGCGCTTCTTTTCATCTTCGATGGCGCGGTTAAAGAGGGGATGTTCCACCAATCCTAAGTCTCCCTTCAATTCCGCAGAGCTTGGGTTGGATTTATTGGGCTTGCGCAAGGCAGGGGGGAGGTGATCGAGGTTGGGTTTGATGTGCAGAACGGGCGTGCTTAAAACAGGATCAAGTGCGTTGCCAATTCTGCTGGCACGGTAACGAATGGCAGCTTCACGCTTAAGCCGTTCATTACGACGGCGCACACGATTAAGATTGGGCTTTTCTGCAAATCGTTCGCTCAATTTTTGGAAGGCGACTTCAGTAACGTTCAGAAAATGCTTGAGTTTGCTATGTGTCACCCCAACCATTACGGTGAAACTGATCGCAAAAGTGAGCATGTAGAACAAGCTGACGGGGAAGGACCCGATGAGTTCTACAACGGGCGCAGAGAGTGCCCAACCCACCAGTCCCCCACCCTGTCCAGAACGCGCCAAGGCTCGCATTTCAAATGTGCCAGAGACAAACAGGTGCATCAAAGCCTGTGTAGAGAGGAACCAAATTTCAGTTGCGACAATACGATGTACAGGGAAGCGAATCTCAAATCCTACATTGGGTAAAAATAAGGCAATGCCCAAACACAAAATACCCAGCGAGACGATGATGCTACCGTATCCAAAAGCAGTGGTGATGGCACGTGCCCATGCATTGGTGATAAACGCATCCCCCGCCACGTTGAACACCGACAACAACGATAAAATACCAAACAGAACAAGAATGAATGCGCCAATTTCGCCAATCCAGGGGGGGAAGCTATCCAAGATTAAATCCCAAAACTCCGAACCGAGGTTTTCCTTGGGATCGGGAGTGGTGGGAACAGGGGTGGGGTTTTTGTTTTCTTCGACCACTGCACACAACGTTAGATTCTTAATACACTGTTGCCATTATAGCGCAAACATGGATCAAGCAATCATGTGCATTGTTGAATTCATGGGGGGTTCTCATGTAACGTTTTTGAAGCTCAACCCAAATCTCCGTGTGGTCGGTTCGATGTTCAGGATTCGAGCAGAGTAGGTTTTGCCAGCTTCGAGGGGTTGTGCTTCGGTTTCATCTAACTCCGAACAGTGCACTAAGCCTTCCAGTCCGTCCGCTATCCGAACGAACACCCCGAATTTGACGAAACTTGTCACGATGACATTGGTTACCTGCCCAACCTGATAATGGGCTTGCACGGTTTGCCAAGGGTCTGGTTGAAGGCGTTTGATGCTGAGTGCCAATTTTCCTTGACTAGGCTCTACCTGGAGGACATAAGTGCGGATGGAATCATATAGCTGTAAGAAGTGACTAGGGTGATTCACGCGCCCCCAGCTAATCTCGCTGATGTGCACCAGTCCCTCAATGCCACCTATGTCAATGAATGCCCCAAAGTGGGTGAGGTTCGTAACGGTGCCCATGATGTCTTGCCCCACTTTTAGGCGACTCAAGCGGTTGAACCGCTCGCCGGGTTCAATCTGTGCCGCCCGTTCAGAGAACACCAAGCGCATTTGTTCAGGAACAATCTCAATGACGCGCAACGTCAACACCTGCCCAATTTTTTGCTGTAGCAAAAAAGCCTTGGCAGATTCGCTTATGTCAACAGGAAAGTCGATGAGCTGACTAGAAGGCACAAAGCCGTGCAAAACATCCCACTTGACCAGCAACCCACCTCGATTGTAACCATGCACTGTGAGGTGCAAGTTGAGGTCATGAGCCTTAATTTGTGTGATTTTTTTCCAGGCTTGTAGGAGGACGCTGCCTCGAGGTTGGGAATACTGATCTTTCTCAATGGTGGGTTCGCCAGCACCCAGCGCAGAGGGAACCGACCGCTTTGGATGAAACCAAAACTCATCTGTGGATGGGAAAACTTGAGAGGTTGATTGGGTCATCGATTGAAAGCCCTAACAATAAACGGCACTCACTTCGTGAGCATAAGGTATGGGCTACTGCAATTCAATTCACGACGTTTTTGAAACCCGACAACGACAGAATTTACTAACAATTCGCTCAAGTTTTGAGGGGTAAAATGAGTAAAATATGAGAATCACATCGTTATTCAACACTTAACAGTCGTTCTTTTTGTAGCAAAACTTGAGCAACAGATTCAATTGCAATGCGTTGTTTACGATATAAATCTGCTTGGCTCATCGCCAAACGATAAGCGACATCCTTGACCTTCAGTCCCTGAATGTAGCGAAGCGAGAGAATGTTGTAGATCACCCACTCGGGTTCGGTTAATTTTGGCTCTCCGTCCGGTTTTTGTTCCTCAATGGCATTAAGTAAAATGCTACGCAACGCGGTCGCTGCATTAGGTTCAATTTCTAATTGCTTCCTTACGATCTTCAATTCTAAGAGTAGGCTCTTGGTCAAACCGTGCCCGCCCCAGTAATGCTTTAGTGCAGCGCGTACTGCCTCGGTGAACTCCTCATTCAGGGGTTCTATCACGGTGGCGGGTGCCGTGTTGCGCGTGGGTAAATACTCCGTTTCGGTGGCTCTACGAGCACGGTTGCCAAGTTGGGGTAGGATGCCTTCCAGCGCGACCACCAATTCTGATTGTAGATTCAAGTCATCAAGGGTATGCTCTGCGCGCTTCTTCAAACGTAGCAGCACGCTTTGCTCATC
>CAIRDJ010000453.1 GCA_903877335.1 uncultured Chloroflexota bacterium
CAATGATGGCGGGCCAAATGACGTCCACTTGGAAAACATCAACATCTGGACTTTGTGCTTCCCACAATTGGAGGTACAAGTTCAAGATTTCAGTTGCGCTTTCTGGGTTTTGGGAGAAGGTGATGGTGACGTTGGGGCAGGCTTCTTGGAAGAAATCCGCCAACGCGCGGTTAACCTCGGTTTCCAAACCGACTGCACCACTGGCGAAGGTGATTTCTGCTTCGCCTTCTGGGCAGACGATGCCTTCACCGGTGATGCTCTCAAGAGCGGCGGTGAAATCATCTTGAGCGAAAACGGAGCTTACAGAGGTCATAACCAAAACTGTAAGCAACAACAGGGCGATAAACTTATTACGAGACATAGATTAAACTCCTGATTGATTTGAGCGAAACAGTTGTTCATTGCAAAATGGGTCTATTAGAGAAGTATAACAAACTCACATCAATAGAACAACAATACGGAACTTATTGCGGTAGGTATCAAATAAATCCATCATGGTGTGTCACCTGTAAATATAGTTGATCGTTTAGAGTTGATCTATAAAGTTCAATTAATAGTCGTTTAAGGGCAACTGAGAGAAATTGGAAACGTTTCCAAAATTACTCATTAATTATAACGCTAAATGGTTTGTCTTGCAATATATTCTAAGGGCAAAAAGTGAGGAAAAGTTGACTCGGGTGGCACTCCATCTAACACATGAAGTAAGGTTCTCGTTGCCAATTGTCCACTCTGGTGTAGCGGTTGGCGGATGGTGGTCAGGTTCATATAGGTGGCAGCTTCGATGTCGTCATAGCCCATGACCGCGAGGTCTTGTGGGACGCGCAACTGTAGTTGGCGGGCGACGTTGATGATGGTGAAGGCATTTATATCGCTGCTGGCGAAAATGGCATCGGGGCGGTCGGGGCTACTTAAAAGAGCATGAGCTTGTTTTTCCAGCAGGTGGGTTTCGAACCGCGGTAGCAAACAATGCCAGTCGCTTCGGTTAGGCAACCCATGCTCATGCAAGGCATTTACAAAGCCCTGATAGCGAAACGCCGCGCTCCGCCCAAAAACATCTGCATAGCTGTCACAAAAATACCCCAAACGGGTGTACCCCTTCTTGAGCAAGGCCTGCGTTGCCATCCACCCACCTAGCACATCGTCAACCATGAAACAGGGAAAATAGGTGGGAAATGCCACATCGAGCATGACAATCGGGAAGGTGGGGAAATCATCCTTAAGTTGGGCGCACAATGTTTGTGGGACGTTGAGCAGGATTAGCCCGTCCACCCGTTGCTCCTTGATGAGGGAATACACGCGGTTTTGATAGTGATTGGCGGTGGTGGAACTATAAAGCACCAAGTCGTAATTCGATTCGCGCAGGGTCTGCTCGATTCCTTGCAGGCGTTCAGAAAAAGAGGGGCGCGTGAAGAACGGGGTGACAATGCCAATGCTGTAGGTCTTGCCACTGGAGAGTCGCCGTGCAGCTTGGTTAGGTTGATAATCCAAAGACTCTATCGCCGTAAAAACCCGCAAGCGTGTCTCCTCTTTGACGTGTAACCCACCATTCAACACGCGCGAGACGGTGCCAATGCCCACTCCCGCCGCCTTTGCCACATCTTTAATTGTCGCTTTTGTTCGCATTTGACCCTTCAAGTTTCTATTGTGGACACAAACCCACCATTACTATACAAGATGAGGTTGATAGGTGCCGATTTAACTGGAACTGCTAACGGTTCTTCTAGTATGATACCACTGTTGTGAAACACGGAAAGCGTTGTATTGGCTACGCAGAATCCAATGAGGTCATCGCTTGTGGGCGTGGGCGGGTGTGGTACACATTGCACTCCCACTTGCACATCTGAAACAAACCAGATGAGCTAGGCGAAAACTGCGGTAAAATGGAGCGAGGTTGGGGTTCGGGTCTTGCGTGTCCCGTCACAAGGAGCACAACCCATGGCGCGAATGCCGCGCTAACGCTTGTGTTTTGGATCACCTGAACCGCAGCGTAAGCCCCACCAACACGTTAACTTTATCAAAGTTGTATTTTAACGAGGAACAAATATGCTAAAGACTGATGTACTTCATCCACAAATTTTGTCCGTCTTGGGTGCCAGCGGTCATGGAAGCGGCATCTTGATTGCGGATGGCAACTATCCCTTCGTCACGCGCGCAAACCCTGCGGCAGAGCGAGTCTACCTGAACTTCATGCCTGGCAAGTTGACCGTCACCGAAGTTTTGCAAGGGCTAATCACCCTCATTCCGGTGGAGTCTGCCCATGTGATGGTGCCTGACGATGGATCGACCCCGCCCATCCACCACGAATTTGAGGAGATATTGCCCAATTTACAACTAGAGCGACACGGGCGTTATCCCTTTTATGACAAAGCGCGAGAAGCGGATGTCTCGTTAGTCATTGCGACGGGCGAACAGCGCATTTACGCCAACATCTTGCTCATCATCGGGGTGATTCCACCGCAGGTATAAGAGCAAAGAACAGGGTGGGTTGCCCCTGCCCTGTTCACAGGTTACACATAGTCCGCGGGTTTAGCACGTGAGCCTGTTTTGCCATCGGGCCAGGTGGTGGTTTCATCAAACTTTATCCCCTCCACGTTTGCGCCGCTCAATGTCGCATCCAACAGGTTTGCCCCACTTAAGTTGGTGTTGCTCAAGTTTGCCATGCTCAACCGACTTCCCTGTAGATTGGCACCGCTTAGGTTAGAGCCAGTCAAGTTTGCACCGTTAAAATCCGTTCCCACTGCTTGAACTACCGCGAGGTTGGCATATTGAATGGTGACGCTGCGGAAGATCGCTTCGCGTAGGGTTGCCGCTTGAAGGTTGGCACCACGCATACTTGCCCCCTCAAGGTTCAAGCGTGTGAGGTTGAGGGCAGACAGATCAACCCCGCTCAAACGTGGATTTGCTCCCGCGCTAATCAAGGCAAGGATGAGTTGTTGACGTGTTATTTCAGCCATAAGATGCTCCAATCACTAGAGATTGATGATTCACCAAAAATAGTAACACGGATTGCACGATCGCTCTACGGAGTGGCAGGTACAATTTCAACAATTAACCCAACGTTCCAGCCATATTTTTCAACAAATAAACGATTGATAATGGCGATTAACTCTGCCTCCTCTTCAACCGAGAGGATGCGCCCAATAGCAGGGATTGGCTCGGTTGGGGTTGTGCCCTTGCGTTGCCCCACATAAAACGAGACCAACGGATTCCGTTGTATGTTTTGTACCCAGTGGGCATTCAACCGATTTTCTGAAATGAGGTAGTAGCGTTCACAGTAGGTCACATACCAAATTTCAATCTTGTGGAGTTTGCCGCTCCGCCAACCTGTGGTGGTGAGGTAGAAAAAGGTTTCGCCCAGTAGAAGGTCGGTTTCGTTCATCATTGCTGGCTCACTTCTTCAGAATGGGGGTGCGTAAAAGAATCATAAACGACGTGAAAACGATCATCTTGGGTCAAGGGTTGGTCGGTTTCAAAGGATTGTATTTGCCCATTGGAGGCAGGCTCAGCAGTTAGCGTGGTTATCGTGAAAGGAACGGGCACAAAAATCAAGACGAAGATGATCGCAATCATGATGACGAAGCGCACACGGAGGGGATCCAATGCCGTTATATCCTCTAGCGTGCCCACATCGGCTAGGCGATCTTGCAGGGCGAACCATGCCCACATCAGCATGGGCAAAATCCAAACCACCCACAGCGTGGTGATGGTGGCGGAAATGGCAACCACGACGGCGAGGATGAATAAGAACGGCATGTGCAGGGTATGCGCTTTCTCGCCTAGATAGGCCCGTAGGATGCGCCCTCCATCTAGCTGACTGATGGGCACAAGGTTGAATGCCGTGACCAATAGCCCCACCCAACCCGCCCAAGCCATCTGGTTGATGAATACGTCCATCTCACCGTTGGGATAAAACTCCCCCAAGATCGCAATTTTAGCCACCGCGTATAAAATGGAATTCCCCTCTATCAAGCCCCCTTCAGTGGAGTAGGTGACCGTCGAGGTTGCCAAACCATAGAATAGGATGGGCACAGCAATCAACACCCCCACCAGCGGACCCGCCACCGCAATGTCCAAGAGTACCCGCCGGTTCTTGATGGGTGCCCGCAAGTTAATGACCGCGCCCATCGTCCCGATGATGCCAAAGGGGAGGGGAATAAAATACGGTAGCGAGGTTGCCACCCGATGATAACGCGCAACGAAATAATGCCCCAACTCATGACCGCCCAAAATCGCCAAGATGCTCAGGGCATAGGGCAAGCCACGCCACCAATACACCCAGTTAAACACGCTGAAGGTAGTTCCCAACAGGGGAACGTCTCGGAAGAGTTGATCGGGAGTGAGGATGCCTTGGTGCAGGGCATAACTGAAGTAGCTGGTCATGCCCACATACCACACGCTCACGAGCGTGAGGAAGAATAGGACAAAGTTGAGGGTGCGGGTGGATGGTTGAGCGTGCTGGGCTTGTGGGCGCTGGTTGAAAATCTTGATGACGTGGGGAGAACCCTTTGCTGAATGAGAACGGAAGAGAGCCATTTGCTGATGAGGTGCCAACAGCGCATCCAGTTTCTCATAAGCAAGCGTGGGACTTTCTAACAGCTTTCCACGAAAAATATACGTGGGGTACACCAACTGGTTGTTGATGGGGAAGGCAAGCGAGCGATCCCAACTGGGGGCTTGACCGTGCCCGTCTGTAAGATCGTACTCATCGGCGATGGCAAGCACCGCTGCCACGTCCTTCCTCAACCGCTGAAGTGGGTCGGCAGAGGGTGATTGTTCTTTGGGAAGGCGAACAATCGGTTCATCAAAAGGGGTAATAGCTGTTTCAGTAAACATCGCTCACCCGGACTCCGATTTTTGTAGACTAATTCTACACATCATACTGCTTTCGGCAGAATAACCCTATGTACAATTCAATCGGAAGGTTGGCAAAGCGCTGGAAACGCCCACTATGACAACTGCACTTGCGCGTGACTAGCCTTGAAAGGGACGCTTAAAAGCGGCTTTTGCACCATCGGGGCTATCCCAAATGAAGCTGACCAGTTCCCACCCAGCTGCCCCATACATGTTCATCTGATCGGTAAAACGATCTGCGTCCAAATGGCGATCCATTTCGATATCATCGGTGATCTTGGTATCTTTGATGAACACCACTAAATATTCCCACTTTTGCATGATGGCAACCTGTTTGCTGATTGGTATACGGTGCGGTTTACTTTAGCAGAAACCCACGAACCTGTAACATCCCATTGTAGAAAATTACTTCGTGTTCAAGCACGAGACCAACGAAAAACTCACGTTTATTTTTAACATACTAGGGCTATTGTCTTAAACTATTCACGTTATGCTTTCCGTTGACTATTTTACATCCTGGAGTGTGCTGATATGTCCGCTTTACCCTTTTTAGGTGCTGCTTTACCCAGCAATTTCCTTGCCCAATATGCCGATTGGCTCAAAGAAAATCAACGTGATCTCGAAATCCAAGACCCGATCATGCCGGAAGTGTTGGACGGGGATTGGCGTAGTCTGGTTAAGAACATCAAATCCATCCTAGATGGCTATACAGGGCGGATGGGCGTTCATGGCCCCTTCTTGAGCCTCACCCTGATTGGCTATGATCCCAAGATTCGCCAAGTGGTGGTGGATCGTCTGTTGCAAAGCCTCGAAATTTGTGGCGAGCTAGGAGCAACTCACATGGTGGTACATAGCCCCATCGAGTTCTTCGGCACGCCCTTCTTGCCTAGCCGTCCGGACTTTGGGCATCCTTTCGAGTCTCAACTGATTGCCGAAACGATGATGCCAGTGGTTGCCAAAGCCGAACAAATCGGATGTAAACTTGTGATCGAAAACATTTGGGATCGTCACCCACACATTTGGGCGGGATTAATCCGCTCGTTTGGATCGGAATATGTGTGTGCCAGCGTAGACACCGGTCATGCTTTCATGCAATATGCTACCCACCATGCCCCCGCCGTAGATTATTGGATGTTGGAAGCGGGGGATAAATTGGAACACTTGCACCTGCAAGACACCGATGGCTATAGCGATCGCCACTGGGCACCCGGCGAAGGCGATTTGAACTGGCACGCGATCTTTGCCGCCTTGCGCGAACTGAAGCAATCCCCCCGCCTCATCCTTGAGTTGGCGGATTACCACGCTATCCCACGTGCAGTAAGTTACCTCAACGGGTTGGGCTTGGCACAATAAGCCCACTGCATGGCTTGCCTGCTAGGGAGGGATGCCCTCCCTAGTGGGTTCGGGTATCGTTTTATAAACAGACTGCCGTTACAATCCTCGCCATGTTGATGGGCATTTAGAACGGTCGATGGTATGTCGTTTGTCTCCCCGTTATTCTTCGTCTTCTGCTTGGTGGTCTTCCCAACCTATTTTGTTTTACCCCACCGCTACCGTTGGGTGCTATTGCTAATCAGCAGTATTGTGTTTTACACAGTTGGGAACGGTTGGTATGTGATCCTGTTGCTAACCTCGACGCTGGTAGATTATTGGTTGGCAGTGCGCATTGACCAAAGTTCCCGTCCATCACACCGCTGGTTCTACCTTACAGTGAGCCTGATCTTGAATTTTGGCGTGATCTTCACGTTTAAGTATCTCGATTTCTTCAACCAATCGCTTGCGTCACTGGTGACAAGATTAGGGTATAGCTATCAACCTACGTATTTGAATTGGGTTTTGCCGGTGGGCATCTCGTTTTACACCTTTCAAGAGATGTCGTATGTGGTGGATGTTTTCCGTCGCAAGATGCCTGCCGAACGCCACTTGGGGCGTTATGCCACCTATGTTGCCTTTTTCCCTCAACTGGTGGCGGGACCGATTGAACGCGCCTCTAACTTGTTGCCACAGTTTAAAGTGGCGCGCACGTTTAACTACCAACAGGCAAGCACAGGGTTGCGCTTGATCTTGTGGGGATTCGTCAAGAAGGTGGTCATTGCCGACCGCTTGGCGTTGTATGTGAACGCCGTCTATGGGGATGTGGGTAGCTATAGCGGTGGGCAACTGATCTTGGCGACGTTCTTCTTCGCCTTTCAAATCTACTGCGACTTCTCCGGCTATTCCGATATTGCGATTGGCTTGGCAAAGATCATGGGTTTTGAGTTCATGGTGAACTTTCGCCAACCCTACTTGGCACATTCTTTACGAGACTTTTGGCGCAGGTGGCATATCTCGCTTTCCACGTGGTTTCGGGATTATGTGTATTTCCCGCTGGGGGGAAATCGCGTTCCGTTTTTGCGGGGGATTCTAAACCTGTGGGTTGTTTTCCTGCTGAGCGGTTTGTGGCACGGGGCAAGTTGGACGTTCATCATTTGGGGGGCTTGGCATGGGTTCATCATCACGCTGGAAAGCTTGTGGACACGCTTCATCCCGTCAGCTAAAACGCAATCAACATGGTTGGTGTATCCACTGGGTGCGCTTCAAGTGTTGCTAACCTTCATGGCGACGCTAATCGGGTGGGTGTTCTTCCGCGCCCAACGTGTGGGAGAGGCAATGACGATTCTAAAACAATCCCTACAACTTACCCCCCTGTCCCTGAATGAATTAGCGCGTCCGTTCCCTGCCGATGAAGGCGTTGTGCCTTTGTTGCATGCCCTCACCGCCCCCCTCCATTGGCAACTTTCCTCAACAGAACTTCAACTCGTTTTATCCTTCGTGTTGATAGCCCTGCTCTTGATATACGATGGCTTAGCGGAATATGTGTGGCAGCAGAATGGGCGATCTTTCACGCAGATTCCGTGGGTGGCGCGTTGGGGAATCTACTATGTTGGGGTGCTGATGGTGCTATTTTTAGGCGCGTGGGGCAACCAAAGTTTCATCTATTTTCAGTTCTAGTTTTTAGAAAGTAACCGAGATGTTGAAATCTTTCACCCTGCGCTTGGCGATCTTTACGCTACCCGTGCTAACGGTGTTGGGGATGTTATGGGGCGCATTATTCGTCAGTGGAGATTTGCGCTCGCCCTTGCGGTTGATTGCCACCCACATACAACAACCCAAGCTATTATATGCCATTCCCGACTTGGCACTGCTAGATTACAAATCGGTTGCGCTTCCGTTGGTTGCGCCTGATGTGGTGGCAATGGGATCGTCGCGCGTCTTGCAATTTCGACAAGCCATGTTCACCAATGCAACCTTCTATAACTTAGGAATCGCCAATGGGACTATGTTTTATGTGAGTCACTACGTCGATCAGATGAATGAGCGCGGGCACTATCCTGCTGTGATTCTGCTGGGCGTTGATTTAAATTGGTTTCACGCTAATGATTTTAATGATAACTACCAGAAGAGTGTAGAGCGCATCGGTACATGGGAGCACGACTTGACTTTTGTCGATCTACTCAACCAAACCCGTTTGCTCACCGCCAATCTGTTGGAGGGGAAAGTCACCTATGATGACCTGCTGAGCCGTGATGCCAGTCGCTTTGGAGATGATTATCTGCGGATTGGCACG
>CAIRDJ010000454.1 GCA_903877335.1 uncultured Chloroflexota bacterium
CAGTGGACTGGCGCGGACGTTGGAAAGCATTGCACCACATGGCGAAACATTTCTACACGCCCCATTTGATCTCCGGCGTGGCAGATGCACAGAGCGGGAAAGCCACCTTATACGTGACCAGTGATCTTCACTCCGATGAACCCTCTACAGCACACTGGACGCTCACTGACCTGGAGGGGCGTTCGCTTGTGAGTGGTGAGGTAGGGGTGACGATTCAACAGAACACCAACCAGACCATCGCCGAGCTAGACCTGCGCGACGTGCTTCTGGCACACGGGGAACGCAAACTCGTTTTGTGGTTCTCGCTTGTCATGGGTGGGCAGGTGGTTTCTGAAAATGTTGAGCTGTTCGTTCGCCCTAAACATGTGGAGTTGTTGCCACCGTACATTGTCACCCGCACCGAACAAGTTGCCGAAGGGATTTATGATGTCACCCTGACGGTGCAAGCGGTGGCGTTATATGTGTGGCTAGAGTTACCAGATGCGCACCTTTCGGATAATTTCTTCCACCTCCGCCCAGATGTTCCGAAGGTGGTTCGCATCACCAGCGCGACCCTGACCGGCTTAGGAGTGCATAGCCTCCGCCAAACCTACACCGCGTAATATTCCTGAAGTGGAATGGAGTCCGCAAAATTTAAGGTAGATTTAAGGTCATTTCAATAGCCTATAACCTTGAATGAGGCGGACTCTGTTAAAGTGAAAAGTGTGTTATGAAAGCACGTTTGTTTACTCACGAAAGGGAATCTATGAGACGCTCATTCTTGAATCGCGCGGTGCGCCACCTATCTTTGTTCGCTGTCAGTGGCATGGTTGTTTCGGGTGTGTTGGCACAGTCCACCCCCAACTATGTCGGCGTGACCACTCTCTTGCACGGGCAAGTAACGGATACAGAAGGCTTACCCCTCGCCAATTTGGCGGTTGAGATTTGGCACACCGACCTAAACGGCAACTACAACCATCCCAATGATACCCCTGCGGATCAGTTGCTGGCGGACTTCCAATACTTTGGTACAGCACAAACCGACCAAAACGGTGACTATGTTTTCCTCACCCTCAAGCCCACCCCCTATGATGGTCGCCCAACGCACATCCATTTCAAAGTCAAGCAAGATGGTGAAACCCTGTTGACCTCTCAATTCTATTTCCTTGAGGATGAAGCAGAAGTGGCACAAGATGGGGTGTATGGGGACGCCGGCGCAATGTTGTTCCTACAAAACGCTACAGAAGATGTTGATGCTGACATCGCTGAAGATGGCATCCGCAGTGTGATTGGGAACATCGTTTTGGATTTGAACGGGGACGGCGCGGATGTCATGTTGGCGACTCCTGCTCAAACCGAAGGACCTTACTATCCTGTTGTCGATTTTTCCGCCTATGACAACAACCTCACCAACGGCGTAACCGATGAGGAGGCTTATGACCTCCCCTCCGCAAGCGTAGAATTCACCTTGTTCAATTTGAACACAGGCACTGCGGATGAATTTTTGACCATCCCCAACATGAGCAATCGCATGGTGCGTGAGTTTGAAGAATATCGCCCGTATGTCAGCATTGTTCAATTCCGCCGTGAAATCGGCAAGTACGTCAATGCCGATCAAGTTGCCGCCTATGAACAGTTTGTCTACGTTCCCATCAGCGTGAATGATGCTGACGCAGAAACGCTCAAACAAATCCCCAACGTCACCGATGAGGTGGCTAACGCGCTCATTGCCAATCGTCCCTATGCTTCTAACGCGGCTTTTCTCGAAGCACTAGCGACTTACTTGGACGCGGAATCAGTTGCTCTAGCAGGTTATTACTTGGTAGGTGAATAAGATGGAATCACAAAAAGTTCTACAAAATTTGCGCGTGTCCGTGCTCGCCATTGCCAGCTTGGCATTCATCGTCACCCCTGTTGAGTTGTGGCTCACGGGGCATTATGAAAACGCTTTGCAATGGATACCCTTCATTTTGTGTGGGATGGGCTTGGTGGCAATCGGCACGGTTTATTTTCATCCTGCCCGTTGGAGCGTGTGGGGTTTGCGCTTGGTGATGGTTGTTGTGGGCGTGGGAGGCGTGTGGGGGATGGTCTTACACCTCCTCAACAACTTCGATTTCGAGTTGGAAATCCGCCCCAATGCGACCGCCACCGACGTTATCTTAGATGCATTGCGCGGGGCAAATCCGCTCCTTGCCCCCGCCATCTTGGTCTTTGGGGCAATGCTCGCTTTGCTTTTCACCTATGCCCACCCGGTGTTCATGCCGAGATTAAATCACCCTAGCACAGGAGATTGAGTGATGAATCGTCCACAACGCAACCTTCAACCCAGCAAGACACAAGTTCGCTTGTACCTTGACCTAGTGTTGTTCGTCCTCTTCTTGGTGACGAACGCCCCACAAGGGACAGGCATCCTATTCCATGAATGGATCGGCATTGCGTTCATCATTCCGATTGTGGTGCACGTCGTGATGGATTGGCAATGGTTGGTGAGCGTCACACAACGCCTCTTCAGGAAGCTAAACGGTGAAACACGCTTCAATCATTTCTGGGATATTTTGCTCTTCATCATGATGACCCTCGTCACTTTTAGCGGGGTGATCGTGTCACACAGTGCCCTGCCATCATTGGGCATTCCCATACAAGTTGACCATGCTTGGGTTGAACTGCATGAAGCTACCGCCAACCTACTCATCATCATGGTGGGGATTCACCTAGCAATGCACCTCAAGTGGATCGTTAGCACGATGAAACGTTATCTCTTCCAAACGAACGCACGCACTGTGGTGGTGGAGGCGCAACGATGAAACTGGTGAAAGAGTGGTTGATCCCCACGCTGATTGTATTCTTGTTGGCAGGTGTGGTGATTGCTGTTGCCGTTCCGCTGGTGAATGGCACGTCGGACGAGGGTGATCGTTTTGAAGAGCGACGCGGTGAGCGCGGATCATTTGACCGTGAACGTGACGGTGAACAGGGTGAACGAGAGGACGATGAGCGCGCTGAACGAGAGGGCGGGCGTGAAGAGCGTGATGCTTTCTCGTTCGGTGGGTTGATGGGAGGTATTGTGAAGCAAGTGATGCTCATGGGAATAGGTGGGGGCATCACCTTGCTGATCCTCGCCATCATTCGCCAATTTAGCCACCGCAAAACTCCACCCACCCAGACCGACACTGCCTAATCGGTTGTCACCCTGCTAACCTGATTCCTACGAAGGGATCAGGTTGGTTGTGCGTAGGGATTGTGTGTGGTTGGGAGATGCACAATTCTTTGCTATAATTTCGCCCGATCTTATTGCAGGGAGCGTGTTATGCGTTTATCTTCGATTCTCATGGGGTTATTAAGTTTGCTGGCGTGGTGTGGCTTAACGCTGGTTTGTTCTGCGGTAGCGTTTTGGGGCGCACGTACCATTCAGATTGAAAATGGTGTGGACGGCATTCCGCTCCCCAACTTGATGAGTATTGCCAACCGTCCCACCGCGACGGTTAGCCCGCTGATTTTCCCCACCATTTCGAGCGAATCCACTCCCTTGAGTGCGGATGCCACCCCTGTTCCAGACTTGGCAAGTGCCACCGTCACCCTTGCCCCAAGTGACACCCTGAACGCGACTGCAGAGGATGTCAACGTGTTGGTGCGGGGCGCACTCAGTCGTGTTGGACCGCAAAAGATCACGGTGCTGTTGTTGGGCATTGACCAACGGAGCGCGGTTGAAAGTTCTGAAACAGAATTTTTCCGCACCGATACCATGATGCTTGTCCAGATTGATCCCATTCGGCGCACCGCCGGCATGCTTTCGCTCCCACGTGATTTGTATGTGGAAATCCCAGGCTTCAAGAAGGGGCGCATCAACACCGCCAATTACTTGGGAGATTCAAACCGCCTGCCCATCGGTGGGACAGGGTTGGCAATGGAAACGATCAAAGCCAATTTTGGGATGGATGTCGATTATTATGTGCTGGTGAACTTTGATGTGTTCACCACTGTGGTGGATACCCTGCTTCCCAATGGGGTAGAAATCTGTGTGCAAGAGTCCATCTACGATGACCATTATCCTGATGAGGGGTATGGGACAATCGTTGTCAGCTTTGATCCCGGTTGCCAGGCGTTGAACTCTGAACGGTTATTGCAGTATGCCCGTACCCGCGCTACGCAAGGCTCAGACTTTGACCGTGCCCGTCGCCAACAAGAAGTGATTACCGCCGTTCAAGATCAACTGGTCAGTGCGGGGGGCTTGGCAACTTTGGTGGCGCGTGCCCCTGTGCTGTGGGCAGAAGTTAGCCAAAACCTACGGACAGACCTCACGTTTGAGGAGGCTCTTGACCTCGCCTTGATCGTCAGCACGATTGAGCGTGATGCCATCACCACGAGCGTGGTCGGTCCCGCCTATGTGACCTTTGAGACCAACGAAGCAGGGGAACAAGTTCTTGCCCCCATTCCATCCGAGATTACCCGCCTGATTCAAGAGACATTTAACCCTACCCCAGATTTGAGCGTGGACGAGATGCGCACCATGATGCAGGCTGAAAATGCCCAAGTGGTGGTCTTGAATGACACGACTACCGCAGGCTTGGCCAATACGGTAGCGGACTGGCTTCGGGCGCAAGGGGTGACGGTTTCGTTGGTGAGCAATACCGCCGCCCCCAGCAATGGGCTAACCGTGCTTCGCAATGTCAACGGCAAAACCTGGACAACCCGCTATATTGCCAGTCGTTTAGGATTGCCAACCGAGCGCGTCACTGCCAGCACAGGCGAGGGGGTGAGTGGGGATGTGGTGTTGATTGTGGGGGCGGATATTCAAACCTATCTGGCTCAAGCAGGCAATGGGTAAGGAAAGGCAACGCGGTTCTCTAACAACGACACATTTCCGCTGGCATGCTCAAACGGGAACGCTTGCAAAACGCGCCCATAATGAATGGCGGCGCGGGCGGCATACATTGCCCCGCCGTC
>CAIRDJ010000455.1 GCA_903877335.1 uncultured Chloroflexota bacterium
GGGGACTCATGGTTGTTTTACTATTGGGATACCCTGATTCGTTTATTTCCCGAGCCATTTTGGTACACCGCAACCATTACATTGAGCCTATTAATCATACTTGAATTGGTCGCCATCCAACTTTTTGCACATGTTTTGTGGCGGTTCCTCAAAGCAAAGGAATATCGTTTGTGAAGCAAGCTGACTTGGTCATTTCAAAATGGATTCTAGTATTTGTTATCAGCGCCGTTCTATGCGTGGTAGGTGCGATGGGAATAGGCTTTACATTACCATTATTGAACAACGCGCTTACCGTTCTGAAGGGCATTCCGTATCTCTATTGGGTCTTGGTTCTAAGTGGGTTTATGGGACTGAGCTATTCGTTTTATCGCATTTATCGGCTACTAATTCTACCGTTGCGTGCCAACACTCTCGATGTGCACGACACGCTCCTCCGTCATCAGCAAAGCAATGGCATTAGAGTTGTTGCCATTGGAGGTGGAACAGGACTTCCTTCAAGTTTGCGCGCGATGAAAAAAAACACAACCAACATAACGGCGATTGTAACGGTAGCGGATGATGGTGGAAGTTCTGGAAAGTTGCGTGAAGAACTTGGCGTTTTGCCACCGGGTGATTTGCGCAATAACATTGTTGCGCTGGCAAATGACGACAGCACCCTCGCCAAACTGTTTCAATATCGCTTCACCACAGGTTCTTTAAGTGGACATTCGTTTGGCAACTTGTTCATCAGTGTATTGTCAACTGTCACAGAGAATGGGCTTGAGGGGGCACTGATTGAAACCGGTAGAATTTTGAACATTCGGGGAAGGGTACTACCTTCTACGTTAGAGGATGTCAACCTTCGAGCGGACATTCAATTACCCGGTAAAAGCCGCACAATACAGATTCTAGGAGAATCTGCCATAGGGGATGCTGGGGGTAAAATACATCGTTTGGAACTTGTCCCGTCAAGTGCCAAAGCCTACCACGAAAGCGTTGAAGCAATCTTAGAAGCCGAACTGATTGTACTTGGACCCGGTAGTTTATATACCAGCATTTTGCCCAACCTCCTTGTGAGTGGGATCGCAAATGCCCTTCGTGCCACGACCGCGTTCATTGTGTATGTTTGCAATATTGCCACTCAACCTGGTGAGACAGATGGATACACTGTCGCAGAACATGTAATGGCAATTGAACAGCATGTTGGGCGGGGTGTCTTTTCTGCAGTTTTGGCAAACGACAAAACTCCTCCCCCTGTGGAAAATGTCATTACAGATTATGTCAAGCCCGTTCCAGCTAATCATCAGATTCTACAACGCTATGAAATATTTTATAGAGACCTTACTGATGATAAACGTCCCTGGAGACATGACCCTACCAAACTATCTATCGCGCTCATGGATATTTATTCAGCATTGCAAAGTTCATGAAAAGCGTATCTTTTCACAATGCAGAAACCACACTACTATATTGGCGGTTGCTTAAATCTAAGCTAGTCACCAAGGAGTTACTTGACATGGCTATCAATGTAGGAATTAATGGTTTTGGTCGTATCGGTCGGTTAGTATTCAGAGCAATTCTGCAATACTATCCAGAAGAGATGAACATTGTTGCGTTCAATGATCTTGGTAATCTGCAAACAATGGCACACCTATTGAAACATGATTCAGTGCATGGTCGTTTCAACGGCGAGGTCGTTGTTGATAGTGGCACGCTCGTTGTAAATGGTCATCGTGTCAAGGCACTATCTGAACGTGACCCAGCTAAATTACCCTGGGGCGAATTGGGCGTAGATATTGTCATTGAAAGTACCGGCATCTTCCGCAAGCGTGCTGATGCAGCTAAACACATTGACGGGGGGGGTGCAAAGAAAGTTCTCATTTCTGCCCCTGCAAAAGATGAAGACATCACCATTGTATTGGGTGTGAATGAACACGCCTATGATCCTGCCAACCACCATGTTGTATCCAACGCATCTTGTACCACCAACTGCTTGGCTCCAGCAGCTAAAGTGCTTCAAGATAAATTCGGCATTGTGAGTGGATTAATGACGACGATCCATAGTTACACCGCCGATCAAGTGTTGGTAGACGCACCCCACGAAGACTTGCGTCGCGCTCGGACTGCGGGGGTGAACATGATCCCCACCACCACAGGCGCGGCTAAAGCGGTTGCCTTGGTTATGCCTGAACTCAAAGGCAAATTCGATGGTATCGCTATCCGCGTACCCACCGCGAATGGTTCTCTCGTAGATGCAGTCATTCAAGTTGAACGTGAAACCAATACTGAAGAAGTCTTGGCAGCTTTCCGTGAAGCGGCAGAAGGAAGCATGAAGGGTATCCTACGTGTATCTACCGATGATGAAGAACTCGTTTTGACGGATATTGTTGGTGATTCTCACTCCAGCATTGTAGATTCTGGCTTCACCCAAGCAATCGGTAAGACTGTTAAACTCATGACTTGGTACGACAATGAATGGGGTTATTCTTGCCGTACAGCAGACCTCGCCAAGAAGATGGGTGATCTACTCTAACTCTTAACCAACTAGAGGACGGGGAAATTTCCCCGTCCTTTATATCATGAGGGGAAAAAACACGATGAATAAACTAACCATTCGTGATGTTGATTTTGCAGGGAAGCGCGTGCTTATTCGCGTTGACTTCAATGTGCCGCTAGAGAATGGTCAAGTCACTGACGATACTCGTATCCGTGCGTCCATTCCCACCATTGCGTACATTGCCCAACAAAAGCCAACTTCAATCACCTTGATGTCGCATTTGGGTCGCCCTGATGGACAACGTGATCCATCCATGTCACTTCAACCCGTTGCCGAGCGTTTGGCACAATTGATGAATACGCAGGTAACATTTGTTGAAGACTGTATTGGCGAGCAAGCACAAGCTGCTGTGCAATCCGTAACTGATGGCGGCATTCTTCTGTTAGAGAATACGCGCTACTATAAGGGCGACGAGAAGAATGATCCCCAAGTATCTGAAGCACTCGCCAAACATGGCGAAGTGTTCGTCAATGATGCCTTTGGTACAGCACACCGCGCTCATGCTTCTAATGTGGGCGTTGCAAAGTATCTACCCGCTTATGCCGGCTTCTTGATGGAAAAAGAAATTGATTACCTGTCTAAAGCGATCGAAGCACCAGAACGTCCCTTTGTTGGGATAATGGGTGGCGCAAAAGTTTCCGACAAAGTCAAGGTGATTGAAAATCTTCTTGACAAGGTCGATATGTTGCTCGTAGGTGGAGGGATTGCAAATACATTCAACACCGCGCGCGGTTATGCAATGGCAAATTCCCTCGTCGATCGTGACGCGCTTGATCTGGTACGGGGATTAATGGAGAAACACGGTGACAAAATCGTGATCCCAGATGATTCCGTTTCAGGAGATGCCTTCAATGAGAATGCCAATACACAAGTAGTTGACTTGGCAAATGGTATTCCAGCAGGTTGGGAGTCATTCGACATTGGACCCAAGACGATTGAGAAATATCGAGCTATCTTATCAGCTGCTAAAACGGTTATATGGAATGGTCCTGTAGGCGTTTTTGAAATTTCTATCTACGCCAACGGTACAAATGCGATTGCGCAAACCCTTGCAGAGATCACCGAATTGGGAGTTAAAACCATCATCGGTGGGGGAGATTCTGCCGCTGCAATTGAAAAAGTGGGTCTAGCAGAACGGGTTTCGCATGTTTCTACGGGTGGAGGTGCCAGCCTTGAACTGCTAGAAGGTAAAGCACTGCCTGGTCTTGTGGCATTAAAAGATTCTTAGGTGAGGTTATCAATGCGTCGTCCCATCATTGCCGGCAATTGGAAGATGTACAAGACGGTAGCAGAATCCGTCGCTTTCGTACAAGAGTTGTTACCGAAAATCGAAACCTATTTTGCCATTGATAAGGTCGTTTGTCCAAATTTCATGGCGATTCCAACAGTCTCAGAAGTCTTGAAGGACTCCCCTCTTAAAGTGGGGGCACAAACTCTGCACTGGAAGCAAGAAGGAGCGTTTACCTCTCAAACCTCTGGAGAGATGCTTAAAGGCTATATTGACTTTGTTATCATTGGTCACTCTGAAAACCGTGCTTATTTGGCAGAGACGGATGAAACGGTCAATAAGAAGTTACACGCTGCCCTACAATATGGATTCACTCCTATTGTCGCCATCGGAGAAACAAAAGACGAATTAGAGGCGCATCTAACCACAGAAGTGCTACATAAGCAATTACAAGGTGCGCTGGCGAACCTTGATGCCCATGCTGCAAGCACAATCATTCTAGCCTATGAGCCAATCTGGGCGATCGGCACAGGGTTAAACGCAAAACCCGAAGATGCTAACCGCGTAATCGGTGAGGTGATCCGTCCCACTATTGCCACATTGTTTGGAGAAGAGACTGCCCAAGCCATGCGCATTCAATATGGAGGAAGTGTTAACCCCTCCAACATGCTGGCGTACATGCAACAACCCGAAATTGACGGGGCATTGGTTGGTGGCGCGTCCTTAAAAGTGGATGACTTCACCCAACTCATTAAACAAACTGCTGAAGCAAAGGGACTCTAAGAACTGACAAGTTTTATAGAATCCCTCTTTCCTTTCTTGGTTGTAGTCACTTTAGTGGGAATTTTTACCCGGTTAGAGCGGTGGCTACATCAGCATATTTTCAAGGTTGGATGGTTGTTGACCAAAAATTATCATACAACAACCATTCTTTATTATACGTTCTTCATGCCCGGCGTCGTCATCTATGAAACCATTTATTGGATAGCTGCGGGAATCCTCAATGTTCGGGCAGAAAGCGCGTTGCGCTATCCACAGAAACAGGAGATCGCTCAGTTAGAGTTAAATTTCGTTAAGTTGCATAAGAATGCCCCGCTTTGGCGCGTTACCATCATTAAACTTCTGCCCACACTAATTGGCGCAAGCATCGTTTGGATGGTGGCATTCAATGTTTTCGATATCCTCACGGTACTAGCAAAAGCCCAGGCAGGCACGCCAACCGCTTTACAGGATGCCATCACCCACTTACTTTTTCGCACAGACTTTTGGCTATGGTTTTATTTTACGTTTGCTGTTGGCAACACGACGCTGCCTGACATAAAAGACTTTCGCCCACTAGGGAGACTAATCATTCCGCTCGGCGGAATTGCTGTTGTTTTGGCATTGCTGGGCGTAGGAAATCAAGTGGTCATCGCAACGCTGAGGGGCCCGATCACAGATTTTATCAATGTTGTATCGGGTATCATCCTGATGATTATGGTTATTGATTTCATCATGGTTATTATTCTAGCAATCATCGAAAACACGATTGAGTTGATTACCGGAGACAGTGCCGATTTCGTTAATGGCAAATTGATCGCCATGACACGAAAAGAAAGACTGGCAAAGCGCGAGCGTGACCTACAAAAACAACGCGCTCAACTTTCCGAAAAACGCGGTCAACGTGTAACACGTTCTAACCTATCTAGCATCTATCAGCATTCACTGCCCATACCAGGCGCGCCGGGCATCATTCCCGTTACGCCTATTCATACCGTTGTGTTTGGAAAGGATGCCGCTCCGCTCTTAAAGGAACGCCTTGAACGAGCTGGTGCAACCCTCATTGAAAATCAAGGTGAAAAATTGCAAGGTTAAGCAATATTTTTTTCATCACGGACTTGCTTCGCTTGCGCCTTTATTAGCCAAATAAAAGTAAAAACTCCAATTAGGGTTATGCTCAACAGCGCAATCAGTTTGATTATTCGACTTCCCGTGAAGACCGTAACCATCCCGAAAGAAAGACAGAAAGCATAGTATGACAACACGATCGGGCGTTGTGGGAAATGGAGATCAACTAGGCGGAAGTGCAAATGCCCCCGATCCCCTTCAAAGGGACTGCGTCCTTGTAAGAGTCTGGAGATCGCCTGCCAAAAGACATCCATGATCGGAAGTCCCATCACCAGGAGAACGGTTGCCATCTTCGCACCACCTATAATGCTGAGTGCTCCCAAGGCATACCCTAAAAATTGGGCACCGCTTGATCCCATGAACAATCGCGCAGGGTGAAAGTTGAATAGCAGGAAGGCCAACAAGCATCCTGTAAGTGCCAGTGGTAGTAAGCTAACACTCGTTTGGGCGGGCACAATCCGAAAAGCACTATTGACGAATAAAAGCAACCCTGCGATCAGGACGACACCGCCAGCCAAACCATCTAACCCATCCAAGAAATTCACGGTGTTTATCATCATAATGAACCAGAACAAACTAACGCTAACCGTAAACCAGTGCGCCCATTTGAGCGGTTGATTGCTGAATGGGTTGTTGACCTGTTCAATGAAAATTAAAAACGCGATAGCAATGCTGGAAGTTGCAATCTGCCCCATGAATAGGGGCAACGCATCTAACTCAAAGATGTCGTCTATGATTCCCATCACGACAATAACAAGCGCACCCAGCATTAACCCAACAAAGCGAATAATTTCTTTGGGATCATATCTGGGTATAGGTAGAAATTGTGCCACAATCACGGCAACGCTGAATCCCAGAAAAATTGCCAACCCACCTAAACTAGGAATAGCCCCTTTATGTTTACGTCGCCCGCCAGGTAATGCGATCACCCCCCACCGATGAGCTAAATAATTAGCAAAGGGAATAAACGCGAGCGTGGTTGTAAACGCTAAAATAAAGACGAAGACGTATTCCTTTATAAATTCCATGCTAGTTCCTATGTACCAAACATGCGATCACCGGCATCGCCAAGACCGGGCACAATGAAGCCAATCTCGTTCAAGTGGCTATCAATTGCTCCGATGTGAATGTCTACATCAGGGTGTACCGTGGTCAGGCGATCAATCCCTTCTGGTGCTGCGATCAATCCCATGAATTTAATCCGCTCAACCCCCCAACGCTTCAAGATGGTGATGGTTGCCACTGCAGAACCACCTGTTGCGAGCATCGGGTCTAGGACGATACAGACTTGAACCGTTGGATCATTGGGCAATTTGTTGTAATACTCAACGGGTTGTAGCGTCTTTTCATCACGGTATAGCCCGATATGCCAAACTTGAACACTCGGAAGCAAAGCCATCACCCCATCCGTCATGCCAAGCCCCGCACGTAGGATAGGAATCAACCCAATTTCTCTTGACTTCTTGCCATGTGCAATTCCCATTGGCGTTGACACTTGTTTCTCTTCGAGTTGCAAATCCAAAGTGGACTCATAAGTTAGCAGCATCGCCAATTCGCGTACCAACGATCGAAAATCACGATGGGCTGTATTTACATCGCGCAGAGCTGTCAACTTATGTTGAACCAACGGATGTTTTGAAACAAACACATTGCTCACGATACGCTTTCCCCTATTTAAACAGTGTGTGTGTATTTTAAGCACAAACCCAGTTATATTACATTGAAAAGCTATATGCTGGGAATTGTGCAAATGGAAAAAGATGGACGTATTGTAGACGGCGCAAAGATAAAAAACGAACGCGAGAATATTGCCCTCCGTCCAAAGTTACTATCTGATATTGTTGGGCAAGATCGGGTAAAAGATAACCTTCAAATCATGATTGAAGCGGCAAAAAAGCGACAAGACCCCATAGATCATATTCTATTCTACGGACCCCCCGGTTTAGGAAAGACCTCCCTTGCACATGTGATCGCCAATGAATTGACGGTCAAGGTTCATATCACGGCCGGTCCGACAATAGAACGCGCAGGTGATCTAGCAGCGATTCTGACCCATGTCAAAAAAGGCGACATCCTGTTCATCGATGAAATCCATCGTCTGGGGCGTGCTGTTGAGGAAGTCCTTTATCCTGCTATGGAGGATTTTGCCTTAGACATCATAATTGGCAAAGGACCTGCCGCTAAGAATGTGCGGATTAACCTTCCCAGATTTACCGTTGTCGGGGCAACAACGCGCCTCTCGCTTCTTGCGGGACCCTTGCGTGATCGTTTTGGTGCACAATTCCGTTTAGACTATTACGACCAGCAATCTATGGAATTTATCATTGTGCGTGCGTCCAAGATGCTGGGGGCAACCCTCACAGCAGAAGGTGCATCTGCTATTGCTAGGCGTTCACGTGGAACACCCCGTATCGCTCTGCGACTACTGCGCCGTGTGCGTGATTTTGCCCAGATTAAGGCGGACGGCACGATTACAGGACGCATTGCTGGCGAGGCTTTGAACCTTATGGAAATAGACCACTTGGGATTAGATGATATCGATCGCAGAATTTTACTCACCATCATTGAAAAATTCAGTGGTGGTCCAGTGGGGTTAGAAACCATTGCCGCTTCGATAAGCGAAGACCCCGCAACGATTATGGATGTCAACGAACCCTATTTGCTACAACTGGGCTTCATTGATCGTACACCACGAGGCAGAGTAGCAACCCCTAACGCCTATGAGCACTTGGGCATTCCCTATGCGAACGATGACCCGCAACAACAAGACCGACTGATTTAGTGTTGGAAAGATGAGCATGCAAGTATCGGATTTTGATTATAATTTACCACAATCTTTGATCGCCCAAAAACCCGTTGAACCACGTGACAGCTCTAAGCTGATGGTGATCGATCGTCGGAACAATCGCATTACACACACTGTCTTCCGACAAATTGGGGACTGGTTAGAAGCAGGCGATGTTTTGGTATTGAATGACACGCGCGTGATACCTGCACGAGTGCTGGCTCATAAAGCGA
>CAIRDJ010000456.1 GCA_903877335.1 uncultured Chloroflexota bacterium
CTGACCCCGTTTCGTTCAACCTCAAAACATCTTATCCTGCTCCGTCTGCTGGCGAGTCTCACATTAAGGCACGTGAAGCCGCACGCTCTAAGGAATAGTTGCTCATGGGTCGCCAACGGGCGCGAGTACCAAATACACGTCGTCAAGAAGCACTGGTGAAGTATATCGCCCAAAAGTTGGTCGATCAACCAGACGCAGTGCAAGTTAGCCGACGGGTCGAGCGCCATACCGTCATTGTAGAGTTACGGGTTGCCCCAGAGGACATTGGACGAGTAATCGGCAAAAACGGGCGGGTTGCGGAAGCAATGCGCAAGTTGATGTCCACTTATTCTCAACGTGAAGAAAATGTCATCCTAAAGATTTTGTAGTCGTGATGTCGCAGCTCTCCCCCAAATACCTTATCATCGGAACAATCACCCGCCCACACGGTATTAGGGGAGAGTTGCGCATTCAGCTTCACACCGACTATCCCGCGCGCGTCAATTCTTTGAAGTCGGTCTATCTAGGGCGTGGCATTACCGATACGAAAATTCGCCCATTTGCTGTGCAAAGCATGCGCTTGCATCAGGGGGCAGGATTACTCACCCTTAAGGAAATCACCGACCGCTCCCAAGCGGAGCTTTTACGCGACTTTTACGTGATGGTTGCCATTGAAGATGCGGTTCCTTTAGAGGAAGATGAGTTCTACCTGTTTGAGGTCATTGGCATGGACGTTCAACTAGAAGACGGGACATCACTCGGAAGCATCACCGAAGTGATCGAAACCGGGGCAAATGATGTATACGTCATCCAAGGAATAGAGCAAACCGAACTTCTATTCCCTGCCACCGCAGAAAACACGATCGACTATGATTTTGAGAAGCGCGTGCTAATCGTGCGTCTACCAGATGGATTGGTATGACTAGCCACCCGTCCTTAACAATGCAGTCTTGTGGTGATGATGCCCATCCGTGGGTTGAGCAGAATTAGGATATAGACTTGTCAGAGTTAGCTTATTGGTTGGGTTTTAGCCTCATCCACGATGTTGGGACAAAGAAGATTAAACAGTTGCAGGATCACTTTGGTAGCCTACAATCTGCGTGGAACGCCCCCGTTCAAGAGCTACGCGAACTCGGTTGGTCATATCAAGCCATTCAGGACATGCAAAACGAAAGAAGCAAGTTAAACCTTGAACATGAACTAAGGCGTGTTGAGCTTGTAAAAGCATTTCTGCTCTGCCTAGCAGATTCTAACTACCCACCTTCATTGCGCGTCATTGATTCCCCACCCGCCATCCTGTACGTGCGCGGGACACTGCACGACCAAGATAGCCGAGCAATTTGCGTTGTTGGAACGCGCAAGGCAACCTCGTATGGGCGCGAGATCGCCTATCGGTTCAGTCATGACCTGGCACAACTTGGTTACACCATCATTGGGGGGCTTTCAGACGGGATTGAAGCAGCAGCGCATCGTGGAGCACTTGATGCAGGCGGGCGCACGATTGCTGTGCTTCCGTCAGGAATAAACCACGTATATCCGTATGGCAATGAAACGAAACAACTTGCTCACAGGATCATTGAGCACGGATGTGTCTTGAGTGAGTTTCGCATTGGGGCGCACCCACAACCTTCTAGCTTCACGAGGCGCAACCGCTTGATGAGTGGCATGGCTAAGGGAGTTTTGGTGGTGGAAGCTGGCGAAACAAGTGGTGCGCTCAACACTGCTAGCCATGCCATCGAGCAAGGGCGCGAGGTGTTTGCCATCCCCCACAATATCCTCCACAAAGACGGGATTGGATGCAATAAACTGATTCAAGATGGGGCAAAACTGGTACGCGGGATCGAGGATATTATCGATGAGATTCCAAGTCACTCCCCCAATGCTCTTCTCTTTGCACCTTCTCCTAGCGATTCGCTTGACATGGACCTATCCGAAACTGAACAACAGATTCTCGACTTGCTGGGAGCAAATCCCATTCATGTGGACGATCTTGCACGCTCATCACAGCTACCCATTTCTGACGTGATGAGTACCCTCACGATTTTAGAGTTGAACGGCTTAGCACAGTCAGTGGGCAATATGTTGTACGTTGCCTATCCAACATATTTGTAATAGAAGGTGATCTTACATTGATACAAGGAACTACAATGAACAACTTTTATGCAATGATTTTGGCAGGTGGCGGGGGAACACGCTTGTGGCCCCTCAGTCGTCGCAACCGTCCCAAGCAGATGCTCCCTCTTGTCGAGGAAAAATCAATGTTCAAGATGAGTGTGGATCGACTGGCTCCGCTTTTTCCCCCAGAAAATATCTATGTTGTCACCAGTGAGAAATACGCTAAAGAACTACAAGAAGATGCGCCGTCCATCCCACTGGAAAACTTCATCATCGAACCCTCTGGAAAAGATAGCGGTCCCGCCGCTGCATTGGGGATCGTGGTCATTCAGCGACGCAACCCCAACGCCACCATTGCCATTCTGACGGCGGATCATCACATTGCCCATGCTGAAAAGTTTCACAACGTTTTGCGTGCTAGCCAGCAAATCACCCAAGATACCGACACCATTGTAACGCTGGGGATCACCCCTTCTCACCCTTCTACCGCCTTCGGTTATATTCAACGTGGCAGAAAACTGGGCATCGCTAAGGAATTCAGCTACTTCGCCTCGCTAGGGTTCACTGAAAAGCCCGATGTTGAGCGGGCACAGGAGTTCATCTTCTCCGGTGATTATAGTTGGAATTCGGGCATGTTCGTTTGGAAAGGATCGCATGCCTTGGAAGAGTTTCGCCTCCATCAACCTGCCATGCATTCCCTGCTTATGAGATTGTCGGACAGTGTGGACACCCCCCAGTTTGAAGCCACTCTAGCGCAAATATGGGAAGAAATACCCAAGATTTCACTGGACTATGCCGTCATGGAACATGCCAAGAATATGGTGGTCATTCCCATTGATATTGGTTGGAGCGATGTGGGAAGCTGGGGAACGCTCTTTGAAATCTTGAACTCAGATGACAACGGAAACATCACGCTTGGGGAAGAATCGAAACACATCATGATTGATTCTGCGGGGGCACTCATCCTGAGTAAACGCTTGGTGGCGATGATTGGGGTGAAAGATTTGGTGGTGGTGGATACGGATGATGCCTTATTGATCTGTCACCGTGACCGCACACAAGAGGTAAAAACCATCGTTAACCGCCTAAAAGACCTTTCACAAGATGATTATCTATAAATATCTGTAATTAACCGTAGTCAAATGGGGTAATCTTTGCGTAAAGTGTAATAGATGGGGGGTTAGTCTCATCGTTTATCTGAGCAGAATGCCTAAACATGGGGAAATTATCCGTGTACAGGCGTCATCATTCCGTTATGATGCCCGTCAGGCGGCAATAGAACTGCTCCACACAACATTGAATTACGGTTAACATAAGTGATTGGCGAACGAAAAGATGCAGGCTTATTGCCTAAAATGTAAAGCGCACCGCGAGATGTCTGAAGCAGTAGCAACCTTTACCCGAACCGGGCAGGCTACTACCAAGGGGGTTTGCTCCGTTTGTGGCACAACCATGTATAAAATGGGAGAAACCATTGACCATGCCAACCTAGAGAAGCCAGAGAAAGCCAGTCCTGCTACCAAACCCAAAGCCAAAAAAGGAAAAAGTAACACGCCTGCGAAATCCAGCAAGGCTACCCCAAAGAAATCGAGTGGGAAGTCTGTTGGCAAGCTCGTGATTGTAGAGTCGCCGGCCAAGGCACGAAGCATCGAGCGGTATCTTGGCAAAGGCTACACCGTAAGAGCGTCTAAAGGTCATGTGCGTGACCTGCTAAAATCTCGTATGTCGGTTGACGTCAACAATGATTATGAACCGGAATATCGCGTCCTAAACGATAAACGTACCATCGTCAACGAGCTGAAGACCCACGCTCTCCACGCTGAAGAAATCTACCTTGCAACCGACCCAGACCGAGAGGGCGAGGCAATTGCGTGGCATTTGATGAAGGCAACTGAGATGGACGACGCACGCACCAAGCGCGTGGTTTTTCATGAAATTACACCCAAAGCGGTACAAGAAGCATTTGAACATCCGCGCACAATCAACATGGATTTGGTGAATGCGCAGCAAGCGCGGCGTGTTTTAGATCGATTGGTGGGGTATCAGCTCAGTCCCCTTCTATGGAAAAAAGTGCGCAATTATCTTTCAGCAGGGCGTGTGCAAAGCATTGCCGTGCGCTTGATAGTTGACCGAGAGCGCGCGATCAACCAATTTGTTCCACAAGAATTTTGGTCTATTCATGCGCGTCTTCACGCCCCCAGCGATGCTTCAAAAAAGGGGTTGTTCACTGCCAATCTGATCAAAGTCAATCAGCAAGATTTCGTCTGTGGGACAGAGGCGGAAGCCCGCGCCCATGTGGAGGCATTACAGCACCGTACCTTTCAGGTGAGCGAGGTTAAGCGGGGAACGCGCAAGCGCAAGCCCTCTGCGCCCTTCACGACCAGCACCCTTCAGCAAGAGGGATCGCGTCGGTTAAACTTCAATACCAACCGCACGATGCAAATTGCCCAACGTCTATACGAAGGGATAGAACTGGGCGCAGAAGGACCGGTCGGGTTAATCACCTATATGAGAACCGATAGCGTCAATGTCGCTGAGGAGGCACAAGCAGAAACACGCGCGTTCGTTTTGCAGCAGTATGGGCAAGAGTACCTACCTGAGAAGCCACCTAAGTACAAAACCAATGCGAAGTCTGCACAAGAAGCGCATGAGGCAATCCGCCCGACCAGTATCACGCGCACTCCCGAAGAAGTTCGCGCTTATCTCAGTGCCGAAGAATTAAAATTATACACCCTCATTTGGCAACGCTTCGCCGCCAGCCAAATGGCTGATGCGGTCTACAACACCTTGCGCGTGGACATTCAAGCGATGTCAAATCAGCCTAATGGACAGGCATCCGTTGAGTATTTATTCCGCATCACCGGTAGTACGTTGGCATTCAAGGGTTTCACCATCATTTATGAGGAGACAGTTGACGAAGACAACCGCGAGGAGAGCGATGTCGGATTGTTGATCCCCACCTTGAAAGAGGGGGATAAACCAAAATTAGTGGCAATTCTACCTGAACAACACTTCACCCAACCCCCTCCTCGCTATACCGAAGCATCGTTGGTGCAAACCTTGGAAGAATTGGGAATTGGTCGTCCTAGCACCTATGCCCCTACCGTCAAGGTGATTGAGCAAGAGCGTGGGTATGTCACCAAAGACGGAAAGCGACTTGTGCCCACTGAAATTGGGACAACTGTAACGGATCTATTGGTGCATTATTTCCCCAATGTCATGGACTATTCGTTCACGGCACGCATGGAAGATCGTTTGGATGAGATCGCAGATGGGGAGACAAAGTGGGTGCCCATGATTGATGACTTCTATCGCCCATTTGCAGAACGATTAGAGCAAGCCACGCAAGACATGCCAGAACTTAAGCAAGCCGAGCAAATCGGGCGGGCTTGCCCTGCATGCGAAGATGGGCAACTGATCGTCAAGCACGGTCGCTTTGGCAAGTTTATCGGTTGTAGCAACCATCCTGAATGCACCCACACCGAAACCTATGTTGAATTAGTTGGAATTTCCTGCCCAACTTGTGGGCAAACCAACGGAGGCGAAATTTCAATTTTGAAAACCAAGCGAGGCAAAGTGTTCTATGGTTGCACTCGATACCCCGACTGTAGTTACAAGAGTTGGAAACTCCCGGCAAACCATGAGAAAATGATCGCAAAACCAACAAAATGACCTAATCCTCACTAAATTTTTTGCGCCTACCTGTATTTTTTGTACAATATAGGTAGGTTGGAATGGTTTCAGGGTCATCTTTAGTTTATGACTGTTCACATGAAAGGACATCGCGGTTATGTCAATCATAAAGGATTCAACAGTAAAAATTGTTGCAGGCTACTTTCCTAAAATTACAACGCTTGCGCTTGTGGTCCTATCTTTCGCGATGGGCTTGGTATGGGCATATGTGATCTCGCCGACCACCTTCGTCGATGGAGACCCCGTTCAACTGGAACAGGCATGGCAGGATGAATGGGTGC
>CAIRDJ010000457.1 GCA_903877335.1 uncultured Chloroflexota bacterium
AAGGTTTTTATAAACACGGGCAGTTGTTGCTTAACGCCTCTATTATACGTCTATCCGCCACAATCAAGGCAAGAGGATGTCGGCACATTTTAAGTTTCCTCTTGATGAATATAAGCAGACAACTCCCTATTTTTAATAAACGAATATTTGATTAATTAAAAATTACATGTTATGATTCCCATAAATAATCAAACAGCCATTTAATTATGAGTGAGGCAACCCTAACCATGTTGGTAGCAACAACCCAGATCTATGAGAGTTTCGACTATTTTCATGTTGACCAATTTCTTTCCAAGAAGCAGCGCGAGTTGCGCTTGCGCGTGCGTGAGTATGTAGAGCAAGTGGTGAAGCCCAACATCAACCCCTATTGGGATCGGGCGGAGTTTCCGTTTGAGATCGCAATGGGCTTGCGTGACTTGGGCATCGTTGGCGGTATCATTCGCGGTCATGGTAGCGCGGGCTTGGATGCTTTAGAAGCCGGCTTGGTGATGTATGAACTGGCGCGAGGGGATGGCTCAATTGCCACTTTCTTCGGTGTACAAAGTGGCTTGGCAATGACCAGCATCGGGCTACTGGGGAACGATGACCAACGCGCCCGTTGGTTGCCGGGCTTAGCCCGCCTGGAGAAGATTGGGGCGTTTGGTCTGACTGAGCCGTTAGTGGGGTCAAACGCTTCTGCCATCACCACCACCGCCACCCGTGATGGAAATGGCTATCGTCTGCATGGGGCAAAACGCTGGATCGGTAACGCCAGTCTTTCCGACGTGCTGATTATTTGGGCACGCGACGAAGATGGCAAGCTGGGTGGGTTTGTGGTGGAAGGTGCGAAGGATGGCGTAGAGGGACTAAGCATCACTGACCTTCAGGGTAAAATGGGCAAACGCGCACTGCTTAATGCGGATGTTGTGCTTGATGGCGTATATGTCCCTGCTGAAAACCGCCTCGCTAAAGTGTCCAGTGTGAAGGACACCTACAAAGTGTTGATGTTTGGGCGCAACGGCATTGGTTGGGAATGTGCCGGCACCGCCGTCGGTGCGTTTGAGGTTGCCTTGAAGTATGCCAAAGAGCGCCAACAATTCGGCAAGCCCATCGCCAGCTTCCAACTGGTACAGCAGAAGTTGGTGGAGATGGCAACCGAGATTACCACCATGCAATTGATGTGCTTTCAAGCAACTTCGCTGATGGCAACCAATCAGCTGGATGAGGGAAGAGTTTCCATGCTCAAGTACCATAACGCCAAGAAGGCACGCTACGTTACCCAATTGGCGCGTGAAGTCTTGGGGGGCAACGGCATCCTGATTGAAAATCAGATTGCACGGTTGATGACCGATGCCGAAATCAGCTACATCTATGAGGGAACGAACGAGATCAACCTGCTGTTGATCGGGCGTGATCTGACAGGGATCAATGCCATTCAATGACGGAATGCACGCCTCTAACACGTGGCTATTGGTTCGTGCCCTCCAAAAGGGCGATCTGTTGTTGGGTGCGCTCTAGCATCATCTTGGCAACCTGCAAGCCAGAGCGTTCATTCTCTGGCTTCGCCATGATGTCATGATAGCGTTTCTCAAACATCTTACGCGCACTGTACAACGGGCGCAGTTTTGCCGCCAAGTCTGGGGTGAACTGCGCCAAGCGTGCTTCTTCCGCTGTGAGGGGCACGACTGGTCGGGACGTTTGGGCGGGCACTACCGCTTCATCGACGAAGGGTTCTGCAATGTGAAATGGTGGGGTTGCCTCGCTTGCGTCGTCGTCATCCACAATGGACGTTGACGAGGGTTGATCTGCGATGTCGTCTATATTGCTTTGTGCTAAAGTTGCTCCCTCGCCTAGCACTCTCACCCCACGCGCATAGACCACAATGGCTTGCAATACCGGATCTAAAACCCCTGTTCCATCCACCAAGATAGCTTGTCCATTTGCGACTGATTTAGCGATGTTCTTCTTCCACTGGCGCATGGTTACATACACTATGTACGGGGTAGGTTCAGTCGGAACGGGGGGAAGTCCACGAGGTAACGGAAAGTCTAATTGATTAGGGTCAAAAGTCATCCGAAATACCACCAGCTCCTGGCGCATTTCAATGTGCTTGGGATTTCCTCTAAGTACGATATGCACGTTCTTTACCTCACCGGCAGGTTGATTGAATAGGGGAGTAAGGTCTGTAATCCGTTCTTCCCAATTAAAAACGGGTAACGTTTTTAAAAAGCGATCATATTTAATTAGTTTTTCCTTCACACTTTGCGCAGGAAAAATCTCATTGCGAAGGCGACTTGAAACGCCTGCCCGCACAATGTTGAAGAAGACGCCTCCCAACGTGCGCAAGCGCGAGCCATCCGCCACCATCATCAAGCCCTCACGGTGAATTTCTTCCGCCGACTCCACCATGAAATAGGCATAATGCGCCCCGTTTCTTTGTACAATTTTGGTCAGTTGCCAAAGGGGGATGTCTTCTGTCTCGCCCAAACGCGCTGCTATTTCTTTAACAATTTCTTCGTTATTTACCATTTTCAGGAAATATTTCGTCATCCATTGCCGATTTTACTCATTTCGATGCTGAACCACCGCATCATCTAAACGGTATTGGGTTAATGTAAAAGTTGCACCGCTACAGTGATGACGCTATACTTTAACACTTTGCCCAGATATACGTAGGTAAAGAACTTCCACCACTGCATTTTGAATGTCCCAGCAATAATGGTCAGGGGATCGCCAATGAACGGCATCCATGCAAAGAAAACCATCCAACTGCCACGCTCAAATAAGCGTTCTGCAAAACGATACCATCGGTCATTCGATGTCGCGATTTTTTTCAATACGTAGTTTACACCATATTTCCCCGCTACATAATTGACAATGCTCCCCAAGACACTGCCAATTGTCGCAAATGTGACGATCGCCAGCGCATCATAACGCAACTGTGCCATCCCAAACACCATTAGGTCTGCGGGAGCTGTGATGAGGGTTGCCCCCACAAAACTTACTGCAAACAGCGAGAAGTACGTTAACCATGTTTCCATCAAGTTGCACCTAGCTTATGGTTGAATTGCATCTGTCCACCCCATCCGCTATGATAGGGCACAATGTAATGGAATGTAGGATGAAAATGATATGTTTGAACAATTACCAAAACAGGTTGAACTTGTTTATGATTGGACATGGGACAGCTACCAACCCTATTTTGATGATCTCCTTGCCCGTGAGTTGAATGCAGGCACGATTGAGGCTTGGCTACAGGACTGGTCAACCGTGAGTAAAGTCCTGCATGAAACCTATGCACGGCTATCGGTGGCGACCACCGTAGACACCTCTGACGAACTGGCACAGAAGCGGTATTTCACCTTCCTAGAGCAAATCGTGGAACCTGGCGAAACCGCTAATAATCTGCTGGAACGAAAGTGGGTGGACAGTGGCATTACCCCCAGCGGATACGAAGTAACTCTGCGCGCCATGCGCCATAACATCGCCCAATTCCGTGAGGAGAACCTCTCGCTAAAGACTGAACTGAACAAACTCGGTAACGAGTATGACGCCATCGTGGGTAAGATGACCGTCGAATGGGAGGGCGAAGAGAAAACACTTGCCCAGTTGGATACTGTGTTACTGGAGACGAACCGCCAACGCCGTGAGCAAGCGTGGCGGTTGAGTCATGAACGCCGTATCGCCGATCGTGAAACGTTGGATGCCCTGTGGGTGAAGATGTTGGGCTTGCGCTTGACGATTGCCGCTCAAGCCAATGTCGCGGATTTCCGCGCTTACCAGTGGGTGGAATATGCCCGTCACGACTATACACCCCAAGACATCGAAACGTTTCTAGCGTCTATCCGTGAAGTGGTGGTGCCGGCGATGATGCGCTTGCTAGAAAAGCGCAAGCAACTACTGGGACTTGAGACGTTACGCCCCTGGGATATGTTAGTAGACCCTCTAGCAGACGAGCCACTCAAACCCTTCCAAACGGCGGATGAACTGGCTCACGGGGTGGCAACCATGTTTGACCGCGTGGATTCGACGTTAGGGGGGTATTATCGCATTATGTTGAACGAGGGCTTGCTCGATTTAGACAACCGCAAGAACAAAGCCCCCGGCGGATACTGTACGGATTTCCCAGTGGTGGCGCGTCCGTTCATCTTCATGAACGCCGTCGGCATCCATGACAACTTGCAAACCATGTTGCACGAAGTCGGTCATGCCTTCCATGCTTTTGAAACATCACCCCTCAATTATCATCTCCAACAATACCCGATTGAGTTTGCTGAAGTCGCCTCCATGTCCATGGAGTTGCTTGCCGCGCCCTATCTCACCAAAGAAGACGGTGGCTTTTACACTGAGCGCGAGGCGGCGCGTGCCTTGCTAGAACACCTCATGGGCAACATTTACTTCTGGTGTTATATGTCGGTGGTGGTGGCGTTCCAAAACTGGGTTTATCTGAATCCAGAGGATGCAAGCCAACCAGACCAGTGTGATTCCAAGTGGCTAGAGCTGTGGAATATCTACTTGCCGGGCGTAGATTGGTCAGGCTTAGAGGCGTTCCAAGCGACCGGCTGGCAACGCAAATTGCACATCTACCAAATTCCTTTCTACTATAGCGAGTATGGGTTGGCGCAATTAGGCGCAACCTTGATCTGGCGCAATGCCCAAACAGACGCGCCCAGTGCGGTGTTGGCGTATCGCAAGGCATTGGCACTGGGCAATCAAGTCACCCTTCCTGAGTTGTTTGAAACCGCCGGGGCAAAGCTCGGTTTTGACGTAGAGACGGTATCGCTCGCTGTAGAGTTGACTGAACGCAAGATCAACGAATTATTCAGCCTCCTAGAAGCATAACTCCACCTCATCCCATACCAATACGAGGTATGGGATGGAACAACCCCTAAACAAAGTTTTCAATTTTAGGTCAACAAACTCATTGAAATTCACCACATGAAATATTTGCATACGTATTCAAATTGTGATACGATCATTTGAGAAAGCCAAACAAGACTTAATGTTTGCCTAAATTTTTCGTTAAGGGTTAGTTATGAACGAGCAACCGCCACTTTCTTCCACCCCCGCCCGCATCACCCTACAGGACAAGGTGGACATTCAGTTCCTGCAAGATGCGCAAGGGCAACCGCGCCAATCCTTACAAGGGTTTGATCCCAAGTTTGAAGACTTTGTGGATTACATCCTGCGCATCACCCATGAAATCTGGGAGGAAAAGGGCATTGGCAAACTGTATGACTACTACGCCAACACCGTTCAAATTCACACTTCAGACGGGACAATCTATGGGCGCGAGGCGGTCATCGCTGGCACCATCGCCACCCTTGCCGCCTATCCTGATCGGCGGTTGTATGGGGATGAGGTCATTTGGGGTGGGGATGATGTGGTGGGCTTGTACTCGTCACACCGTTTAACGCACACCGGCACCAATCGCGGGTGGTCGCTGTATGGCGCGCCCACTGGACGCAAGATCAAATACCGAGCGATCGCGGACTGCTTGTGCTTGCGCAACATGGTGATTGAAGAATGGCTCGTGCGCGATGAACTCACCCTGATTCGTCAGCTTGGGCTAGACCCCATCGCCACCGCTAAGGAGATCGCCCGGAAGGAGAGCGACGCAGGCATACCTCCCCCCATCGTGGGTGACATTGAACGCGGGATGGGGCAACTCCCACCCAAACGCCTTGCCCCCAGCGAGACCTTCTCTCCCCTCCACTTTGTGGAACAAGCGTTGCATGATTTGTGGAACTGGCGGTTACTCAATACTGCTCATGATTATTTTTCCCCCACGATTGCCTTAGAGTCTGCCTCTATGCGTCGCGCTCATGGCATCAATGATTATCAAGCCTACGTGCTATCCTTGCTTGCGCCTTTCCCTGATTTGAGCCTGACCGTTGAACACGGTTGTTATGTAGGGGATGAGCAAGTGGGCTTTCGCACGGCGACACGCTGGCGCATGCGTGGCACGCATACCGGCTATAGCTTCTATGGCGAGCCAACGGGCAAGCGGATCAACGTGCTCGGCGTGAGCCATCACCTCATTCAGAACGGTCGGATTCAACGCGAGTGGACATTGTTTGATGAGTTTGCGCTCCTCAAGCAACTCTATCGCCCTGCCTGATGGGGTACTTACTTTTGGAAAAGGTGGTGATGGTTCAGATTGAACCCGCCTTTTTGAGGATTTACTCGTCGTTTACATTTTGAGAGGGTTTACATAATGAAGAAGTTTTTAGTTCTTTTCCTAATTTTGGGCTTGGTTGCTGTGCCTGCGTTTGCACAGGATAGCGGCGCGTGCAATGTAGAAGCACCAGCAGAAGCCACCACCATCAACATGATCGGTTGGACATTCCCCATCATGGATTTTTACGCCGCAGAATTGGCAAAGTGTGGCGACGTTGAAAACTTGGACGTGAACGTTCAATTGTTGGCAAGCGCAGACGCACAAGCGCAAATGCGCCTTGCTGCTTCTAGCGAGGGGGCTTCTCCCTACGACATCATCCACGGAAGCAACTCCTTCATTGGGGAAATGGCTTCTCAAGGGTGGTTGTTGCCCCTCAACGACTTGATCGCCCAATACAGCGAGCAATACGCTCTCGATGATATGGATGCTTCTATGTATGCCGCCGCTTCTATTGGCGACCAAATCTACGGTGTACCTGCTGTGGTGAACACCCAACACTTCTACTACAACACCGAACTCTTGGCAGCAGCAGGTGTAGAAGCTCCTCAAAACTACACCGATGTAATCGCTGCTTGCGAAGCAATGGATGAAGAAGCACTTGGTATTGATTTCTCCTTCGGTATGGTTTTGTCCGCTGGATGGGCTTGGCAAATTGAATGGGTCAACATGTACAACGCTTTTGGCGGTGAATTGCTTGACGAAAGCAACATGCCCATTTTTGCCAATGAAGACGGCGTAGCTGCGATGGACTTGATGATGCAAGTTGTAGAAGCATGTATGGGTGAAGAAGGTTTGTTACTTTCTACCGATGATTTGCAAGCTGGCTTAGCAAACGGTAGCATTGCAATGGGTCACATGTGGGCAAGCCGTGCCGCAATGATGGACGATGAAGAACTTTCTAGCGTCGTTGGCAAGATTGAGTTTGCACCCGCATTGTTCCCCAATGCTGACGAAACTGTCCGCGCCGGCATCGCATGGTCAGACTTCCTCGCTATTCCTGCAACCAGCGCAGTCGATGCAGACCTTGCCTTCCGCGCGATCATGGAAGCAACCGATCTTGAATCTCAAATTGCTGCTGCTGATTTCGGTCTTGTACCACGCAACGGCGCATCTGACGCAGCTCCCCGCTACTCTGCAGCTTCTTTGCAAACCATTGTAGAGGGCGGTCCCGCCACCTCTAACCCTGCCCAAGCTGTTTTGAACAACGCTTTGGGTCAATTCTTGCCAATGGTAGCAACAGGCGAAATGACCTCCCAAGAAGCATTGGACGCTGCCGCCGCTTTGTACATTGAAGAAGCAACCGCACAAGGCTTCATCGCCGAATAGGGTTTTCTCCTCTTCAACCTCTTTGGGGGAAGCCTGCTCTTGTTCGAGTGGGCAACCCCCTTAAATAGTTAAAATTGTTTGTTGAACGACATTTTTATCACCTGTAACAGGAAAGTTGCCGTGCAACCAACTTCACCCCAAACCTGCCCGTAACATGATGCAGATTGCAGGAACATCGGAAGGCTCCCCATGAATACCAAACAATTTACGATCTTTGTTGCTCCAAGCGTGATTATCATGATAGCGTTGATGATCGTGCCCCTGATTGCCGCAATCTGGCTGGGCTTTCACTTCATCACCTTCAGAAACGTTACCACCCCCGAATGGGTGGGGCTAGAAAATTATCTCTACATGTTGGGGGATGTACGCTTTTGGAATTCTCTGCGGTTCACGTTGTTTTATATCCTGATGACCGTTCCGCTTCATATTGTGTTGGGGTTGGTGGTTGCGCTTCTGCTAGACCAAATAAAGGGCTTACTAAGGGGGGTGTATATGTCTGCCACGTTGCTCCCGTTCATCATCACGCCCATTGTGGGAACGCTGGTATATCGCCAAACCTTCGACCGCTACGGGATTTACCCCTACTTGCTCGATCAATGGTTTGGGATTGACATCAACTTCTTCACGGGGTCAAACATCCTCATCCTGATCTTCAGCCAAGCCATTTGGTATATCACCCCGTTTGCCATCGTCACGCTGTTTGCTGGCTTACAAACTGTCCCACAAGAACCCTTAGAAGCCGCGTTGGTGGATGGCACAACATGGCTAGAACGCCTGTGGTATATCGTGATTCCCCACCTACAAAATTTATTCATCTTCATTGGGCTTATTTCCATCATGGATGCCTATCGCGTGTTTGATAGCATCTTCGTTTTGACCAAGCAAAACCCGATCTATACCAACGTCGAAACCTTGATGTATTACAACTATCAAGTGGCGGTTCAGTTTCAAAACTTAGGGCGTGCCAACGCCATGAGCGTCTTAACCGTCATCGGCATCTTCTTCATCCTGATTCCTTTTCTCATCGTCACCTATCGCCAACAAGTGGAGGAACGCTAAATGCAAGCGACCAAGAACCCCATCACACGCTTTCTGATTCATCTGGTGCTGTTGGCGTGGGTATTGTTCAGCATTGTTCCGTTCGTGATGTCCATCATCACCTCGTTACAATTCACGCGCGACGCAACCGCACGAGTACCTCGCTGGATGCCTATGGCGTTCGTCGATCATAACGTCGCCATTGCGCTAGGGATTGGGTTAGGGGTACTGTTGTTGCTATGGATCAACCACACCTCACAAAGCCTGCCCAACCGTCCCCAATCTTGGTTGGTGATGGTGGCAATCGCGCTGGTGATGGGCGTGGGCTTCTACCTTGTCACGCTCAATGTCACCGACAAACAGACTTTTGAAACCACCTTGCAGAATTATCAAACCCTCTGGCTCGATTCACCCGTGAGCGAGTTTTCGCCGTATGGGTGGGGGGCGTTAGGGTTGATTGGCTCATTGGTTGTGATCGGGGTTGCCGCCCAACGCACCCCCTACAAAACGCCGATTTACTTGGGAATGGTGGGCATCATCTTGGGGGTCATTGTATGGCTTCCGCAATGGTTTGAACTAGCAGAGTTTTACGGCTTCTTCCTCAATAGTGTGATTGTCACGGTGGGCACGCTGGCAATTTCCATCAGCATCGGATGCTTGGCGGGGTATGCGTTGGCGCGGTATTCCGGCGTAACTGGGGTGGTGATCTTGTTCGTGGCGTTGGCGTTCCGCGCCTTACCGCGCATGGCGTTCATCCTGCCATATTATTTCTTCGCCCAAATTAGTGGGTTATATGATACCTACTTCTTGCTGATTATCACCTTCGTTGCCATCAACCAACCCTTCACCATTTGGATGCTCCGCAGTTTCTTCATGGAAATCCCGCGCGAATTGGAAGAAGCCGCCATGATTGATGGATGTAACCGCTACACCGCCTTCCTCCGTGTGATCTTGCCGATCGCGTGGACGGGCATCATCACCACATCGTTGTTCACCTTGTTGTTGGCATACAACGAATTTTTGATGGCGCGGTTGCTCACCTCCTCGCTATGGACGTTGCCGGTGGGGATTTCGCGTTTCACCAGCGGGGAGGACGTGCGCTTGCTACCGCTTTCCAATGCCAGCGCGGTGAGCATCACCATACCCATTATTTTTATCGTGATCTTTTTCCAGCGGTACCTCATCAAAGGGTTGGTGGGTGGCGCGGTTAAAGGCTAGTTCATTCAGATTACATGAGGAGAATCAAGCATGACACAAGCATACGACACCCATAAAGCATTAATTGATGCCATGTATCACGGCTTAAATCAGAATGTTCTCGGTTTGATGCAACAGTTCTGGTTTGAGGATATGGTCTGGGAAGGACCTGCTGGCATCGGCACGATGAACGGCATTGATGAATTTGAGTATGACTATCGTAAGGCGTTCATCCACGCCTTCCCCGACAAGAACGCCCATGACATTGTGCGCGTTGAAGAAGGGGACTGGGTGGCTGGAACGGGCTTTCAGACCACCACCTTTGCCCATGACTGGCTGGGTATTCCTGCTACAGGGCAACCCATCAAGGTGCGCTATATGGACTTTTGGCGCGTAGAAGAACGGGACGGAGAGAAGAAGCTGGCGGAAAACTTGGTGCTGATTGACATTCTGGGCGTGCTAGAACAAGCCGGCTACAACGTCAACAATGTGCTGAAGTTTGTCGGCTCGAAGCCTCCGCAATTCTTTGATGAGGCGGTGCAGGCAATGGAGACCAACCACGATGGCGAATAAGGCACACCTCAACCGCCTGCGCCGTGCTTTATATGATATTGATCCAGCCACCCTACAGCAGACCCTGCGCGAGTGCTTTGCTCAAGGGGCACGGGTTCACCTTGCCCACCCCTTTGAGGAACTGGACGGGGCAGAGGGCTTGTATGCTCAGGCATACCGCCCCCTCCTCGAAGCCGTGCCCGACTTAGAACGGCGCGACTTCATCTTCATGGGGGGGGAATCTAACGGGGCGTATTGGGTGGGGTGTGCCGGTCATTATATGGGCGTGATGGAACGCGCATGGTTGGATATTCCCCCCACGCACAAAGCGATTGCCATGCGCTACCATGAATTTTTCCGCATCGAGGATGGGCAAATTGTCGAGATGCAGGCACTATGGGATATTCCCCAAGTGATGATGCAGGCGAACGCTTGGGCATTCTCCCCTAGCTTGGGGGTAGAGTGGCTTGCTCCCTCTCCTGCGCCACAGGACGGCATTTTAACCACGCCGTTTGAGCCCGCACATGGCGAGGCAAGCAAGCATCTTGTTTTAGAGATGCTCAACGGGTTGGCGCGTTCCACCGAAAGTGTGGAGGCAATGCAACTAGAGCGTTACTGGCATCCGAAAATGAATTGGTACGGACCCGCTGGCATTGGCACGGCGCGACAAGTGCGCGGTTTCCGCCTGTGGCATCAAATTCCGTTCTTAAACGGCATGCCCAACCGACACGGAATCATTGAGGCGGGCGCGTTCTTTGCTGAAGGGGATTATGTCGGGTTCACCGCTTTTCCGGGCATGGTCATGAATATCAGTGGGGATGGCTGGCTGGGCATTGCACCCTCCAACCAGGGCATCACCATGCGAAGCCTAGATTTTTGGCGGTGTGAAAACGGCATGATCCGTGAAAACTGGGTGCTAGTGGATTTGCTCCACGTTTATCATCAGCTGGGTGTGGA
>CAIRDJ010000458.1 GCA_903877335.1 uncultured Chloroflexota bacterium
CGCATCCAGTAATGCGGTGGTGAGCATCATAGATCGTAAAGACCGTCTTCTTGTGCCATCGCGGTGAGTTCATCAAGGGTTGCACGGCTACGCTTCAGGCTATTTTCTTTATAGTCGAGTACATCTTGTAATCTTACACGCCGATGTGAACCCACCATACGGTACGGGATTTCTCCTTTTTCAAGGAGTCCCACCAAAAATGGGCGCGACACCTTGAGAATATCCGCCGCTTGCACCGTTGTGAGTTCGGTTTCTTCATCCATCACAACAATGCCACGTCCTTCTGCAATAGCAGTGAGCATATCGGTGAGCAAGGTGCTGATGCTGTTTGGCAACATAATTGGCTGTGCGGTTTCATCACTGGTAATCTGCACCATGATTGTCGAGACCATCGCATCATATTGACTGAGAGCCGTTAGCGAGTTGCGAGCTTTCTCGGTGTCTTCTGGGGTCGGCTTGAATGTTCGAGGAGTTTGTAACATCGGATTATCCTTGTATTTGATAACCGCATTATATCATCTAAACGAAATAAGTGTAACAAACGCAGTAAACGGGTTTTTGTCCTGTCATGTGCGCGGTTGGGTTATGCTTTAATACAGTGTGCGCTGGACATAGGTGGACGATACCACCGAAGCATGGCGAGAGCATAACTTCCGCCAGTTAGAAGAATATTCCGAAATTGTATATTGGTCGCGCCCTGAAAGGTTGCTTGAGGAAATTGCAGGTTGATGGAGTGATCCGCAGTACGGTTCAGACCTTGCCTGACTTTGGAATGATGAGGAGGGAAAAGCACGTGCCACCCCTCCCCAATATGACTTATCCCACGCGCGAAAGCAGGTGCGTCACGACAGTGGCACCTGTTCCACCTAGGCTTTGCGTCATGGCAACTTGGGCGTTTGGAACTTGATTTACCCCACCTTGCTCCGTCAGTTGCAAGAAGCTCTCAACGATTTGGTAAACGCCAGTTGCCCCAACGGGATGACCACGCGCCTTTAGCCCGCCCATCGTAGCAATTGGGAGCGAACCGCTGGGGGTGATTTCGCCATCCTTGCCAACATGCACGCCCCGCCCTGCTTCGGCAAAGCCCGCCGCTTCTAAGCTGAGGGCAACGATGACCGTATAAGCATCGTGCAATTCAAATAGATCAACATCGGCGGGGGTCATGCCTGCCTGTTGATATGCCAACCGCGCCGAACGCTTTGCCCCATCCAGTGAAAGGACATCGCGCCGTTGATCGAGCGAGAGCGAATCGGTCCCAATGGTGGAAGCGTTCACGCGCACGACCGGCAAGCCCATGCGTTGTGCTTCGCGGGCGCGTTCTTCGGTTGCCAAGATAACCGCCGCTGCACCATCACAAATGGGGGGCGCGTCTAACAATTTGATCGGATCTGTCAAGAAGCGTGACTGCATATAATCCTCATGGGTGATCGACTTATGCAGCAACGCATGGGGATTATGTAGCGCGTTGCGGTGAGCGTTCACCGAGAAGTGGGCAAAGTCAGCGTGATCTACTCGATAAGCCTCCATGTAGTGGCGCATCAAGCGGGCGTTGAGGGTGATGAACGTTTCGCCTTGTCCCCCTTCGCGCTCCCAATCAGAGGCAGTGGCAAGGGCGGTCGTGATGTCTGCATGCTCAGCGTGCGTCATGCGCTCCACCCCACACACCACCGTCAGATCATGGAAGCCTCCCGCCACCGCCATGAAACCATGCCGAACGGCAGCAGCGCCAGAAGAGCATGAAGTTTCAACAAGGGTTGCTTCTATCCCGCGCAGGTCTGCTTGTTCGGCAATGAGGGTGGCAAGCTGACGTTGACGGTCGAGCGTGCCAGACAGCATGTTACCCGCCACCAGCATGGTGACTTCTGATTTGGGAAGATGAGCATGCGCGAGGGCATCGCTTACGGCTTGAACCGCCATATCCGTCGCGCGGAGCGATTGACGTTTCATGACAGGCGTTTGTCCTACGCCAATAATATAGACTGGTCTCATCAAGGCTACCTTTTCCTACACCATGCACGCTTTGATATCATGACAACTCATCCAGCTAAGAAAGAGATGAGGTCGGGTTCAGTGCTTGCTTACTGAAGAGAGTGTAGAAGCAAAGGCGACTCAAAAGGTGACATAAGCTATCAGGAAACTATCATTTGTCGCCTGAATGTCGCTATGAGGGCTGTACTTGCGTCATGCGCTTGGCAATTTCTTGGCGCACAGCAGGCGCAACTTTTGTCCCCAGCAACTCAATCGCCCGCATCATCTTGTCATGTGGAATGCTACCCACGCTCAATTGCAGTAAGAGGCGGTCATGGTGGAAGAAGCTGTGTTGGAACAAAATCTTCTCAATGATTTGGTCGGGAGTCCCAATGAAGTCTGCCCCGCGCAACGTGGCGGACTGTTCAAAGTGGTTTCGGCTCATCGGTTGCCAACCACGCTCGCGCCCAATTTTGTCCATGATCTGCTTGAAGGCGGGGAACGCCTCCTTCATGGCTTCGGGATACGTGTCTGCAATGAACCCGTGCGAGTTGATGCTCACGCTCAATTGCGAGCGATCATGCCCAGCTTGATCCACTGCCTGCCAGTACAACTTTACCAACGGGGCAAACCGCTCCGGCATCCCCCCGATGATGGCGATCGCCAGCGGAAGCCCCAATAAGCCCGCGCGTACTACCGATTGTGGCGTCCCCCCCACCCCGATCCAAATCGGAAGGCGTTGCTGGTGCGGGCGTGGATACACCCCTAGCGCGTCTAAAGTGGGGCGGTGTTGCCCCTGCCAAGTGACGATCTCTTCATCGCGCAACTTGAGAAGCAATGCTAACTTCTCTGAAAAGAGGTCATCATAGTGGCGCAGGTCATAGCCAAAAAGCGGAAACGACTCGATGAATGAGCCACGCCCCGCGATGATCTCCGCGCGCCCAGCAGATACCAAGTCCAGCGTTGCAAAGCGTTGGAAGACGCGCACGGGGTCATCGGAACTCAAGACTGTTACCCCACTGCTCAAGCGGATGCGTTGGGTGCGCGTCGCAATAGCGGACAGCAACACTTCTGGCGCAGAGGATAAATACTCCTCGCGGTGATGTTCACCCAGCGCAAAAACATCTAGCCCCACTTGGTCAGCAAGTTCTGCAGTCTCAATTAGATTAGCGATGCGTTCGGTTGAGCTAATTTTGTGGTTGCTTTGAGGGTGTGCCGTCCATTCAACAAACGACAGCAACCCCAACTCAAACGGGCGTTTCGGCGTAACATGATCCGTCATGGTTGTACCATCCTAATTTACAAATCCACTTCTTGACGAACTTGGCGTACTCATTCTTACCCGAGCATCTCCCGCGTCCACCCTGAATGCCCCTCATACCCCCACGTAACTTTCAAGTATGATAGGTCATGATGTTCGCAAGAAAGCACACGGTCTTTATGAACAAACCACTCAAGGCAATTCTGCTCATTTGTCTGGGATATTTCATCACGGTTGGCTTCACATGGCACACCTTATATGACTACCAATTAAGGTGGGTGAACCTCTTGGTGTTGAGTTTGTTCCTGTTGCGGTTGTGGCTCGATGTGCGCCAAATGCCTATAAAATTCACGCCGTTGGTGGGGTTGCTGGGGATGTGGTGGGGGATTGTGCTGTTGAGCGCGGTCTTCAATCTTGAAAGTTGGCGCAGAATCAGCATTGGGGTGTGGATGCTGTTGCTGTATACCGTCTTCATCCTCCTGTTGCAAAGCGCGTTCCTCAAGCGTAGTTTGCAACCGCGCGATCTACTGTGGATGTTGCTGGGGATATTCGGTCTACAAGTGGTTACAGTTGGGCAACAAATTCTACCCTTCTTGCGCCACCTCACTTGGGGGGTCAATATCATCGAACAAGCTGACAAGTTTGGCGTTTTCATCAGTGGAACA
>CAIRDJ010000459.1 GCA_903877335.1 uncultured Chloroflexota bacterium
ATCAAGCAACCGATCGGTACGGGCGGATTCACCCTAGAAGAATATGCCGAAGGCGAACGTATTGGCTACAAGGCACGCACCGACTATTGGCGCATGGGTGCAGATGGTAGCCCCCTCCCCTACCTCAACAGCATCACCTACGTCAACCTGGACAAGGATGCTTCTGTTGCTGCATTACAAGCTGGGCAAATTCATTCTTTCGTACTCCCCCGCCCCTCTGACTGGCTTGCCCTCAAAGACCTACCCGGTATCGTCACCAAGACAGCAAGTAGTGCTCAGGGCTTCATGATCCGCATGCGGGTTGACATTGAACCATGGACGGATGTCCGCGTTCGTAACGCCCTCAAGATGTGCCAAGATCGCGAAAAAATCCTCCAATTGTCCTACTACAACCAGGGCGATCTCTCCATTGATGCCCACGTTGCCCCCGCGCATCCTGAATACTTTGCACACCCCATTCCTGCTTACAACCCAGAAGGAGCGAAGGCACTCTTGGCAGAAGCAGGCTATCCTGATGGCTTAACCGTCACCCTCGCCAGCAAGAACGATGAAGCTGAACCCGCCATTGCACAAGCCCTCAAAGAAATGGCAGCACCAGGTGGCTTCAACATCGAACTTGACTTGACCGAACCGGGCGGTTATTGGGATCGTTGGACAGAGGTAGACTTTGGTATCACCATTTGGACACATCGTCCACTGGGCACCATGGTGTTGCCTTTGGCATACATTGCTGATGCAGACGGCAAACCCGTTCCCTGGAACGAAACTCGTTGGGTTGACGAAGAATTCACCACCAAGCTCCGCCAAGCGGAAGGTACGCTTGACATTGAAGCACGCCGTGAAATCTTCAAAGACCTTGAAACCATCATGCAAGAACGTAGTGGTGTTGCCAATAGTTACTGGCGCCAAGTTTGGTCAATCGCCAGCGACAAGGTTCAAGGTTACGAAGCTCACCCAACTTCCTATGACCTCCTACACGAAGTTTGGATGAACGCTTAAGCGAACCCCACTCCACGTTTTTTAGCAGGTTGCTCCATCGAAGGTGATGGAGTAGCCTGCCACCTCACATAAACATCCCGCATGTTGTTCTGAAGGAATATTACGATGGCACGCTTTCTCTTCCGTAGTGCTATATCCACCGTGGTTACAATGTTACTGGTGTCGGTCAGTCTGTTTTACCTGATTGAGGTTGGTAGTGGTGACATCACGGTTAAACTTTTAGGTATTGAATCTACCCCAGAGCAAAGAGAGTCGTATCGCGCTCAACTTGGGTTGAACCGTCCGTTGTGGTTACGCTATTCTGACTGGCTCATCGGCAATGATTGGTACATGACCCGTGAAATCGGTCTTCCGCTCATCACCCTTCCCAATCCCAGCACGAAAGAACTGGAATGGTGGGCAGATGTGGAGGGCATCCCAACGCAATGGGAAATTCAAGAAGAGGTATTGTTTGCCCGCCAGCGCCAAGCGGACGGCTCTACAATAAGCGTGCCGGACGACGAACGCTGGACGATTAATGAAAAGGGCGAGGAAGAATTTTGGGGTCTCAATAATAACAACAGTGCTGTTCGGTGGATTCGCGGTTCTACCGAAGAAGTTTACATCATGAGCAAAGCCGGCGGGCGCTGGGTAGGGGACGGACCGCGTGAGTTTATTCCGCTCGTGCGCGGTTTGGTTCGTGGAGATGCTGGGGAGTCCTTAGAGACAGGTCGCCCAGTTTCGTCAACTTTACCCGGACGCTTTCGGAATACTGCTATTTTAGCGGCGGTTGCGTTTCTGGTAGTGATGCCCTTGGCGTTATTCTTTGGGATCATCGCTGGCACCAATGAAGGACGTTTGGCAGACCGCATCATTTCGCTCTTAGGGTTGTCAGCAACCGCAACACCGGACTTCATCATCGGCATTCTGATGATCTTAATATTCGGAATTTGGTTGAGGTGGCTTCCCCCTGTTTCACTCTTCTTAAGCGAAAACACCATCTTCACCGACCCCAAGGTGTTGATCCTCCCTGTCATTACGCTGACCGCGGTTGAGTTCGGATACGTCGCTCGCATCACCCGCGCAAGTATGGTGGAGGTCATCAACTCCCCTTACATCCGCGCGGCAATCCTCAAGGGCATGCCCTACTGGCGCGTGGTCATTTATCATGCCATCCGCAACGCTTTGATGGCTCCTATTACGGTCATCATGCTCCATGTAAATTGGCTTATCAGCGGGATCGTGGTGGTTGAGGTCGTGTTCGGTTTCCCTGGCTTGGGAGAGTATATTTATGGGGCGGCAATTTTTGGTGACTTCAACGCGGTTGAAGCGGCAACCATGTTCACAGTCATCATTGCGATTTCTACACGCTTGCTCGGTGATTTAATCTATACGTTCCTCAATCCACGCATACGCTACGCTTAAGAGAGTATCGTCTATGACTGTACAACCATCCACTTCAACCCGTCGTTCAAACAGTGTAGCAAAACTACGCCAAGCCGTAGTCAATGGGTTTGCTCTCATTTTCACCTCCCAGGTGGCAACGATTGGCTTCATCATCGTGATGTTCTGGTTTCTAGTGGGATTCGTCTCCATATTCTGGACACCGTATAACCCCAATGAATCGTTATTTGCGCTCAATGAGGAGTTGGGTATTGAACTCGCCAAGCAGAATGCCCTCCCAGATGCACAAAATTGGTTGGGCACCGATCAGTTGGGGCGCGACATCTTGTCGCGGTTAATGACAGGCACGCAAGTCATCTTGCTCAAGACCCGCATCCCAAGAGATGTACCCTTCGTTGGGGGTGGGTTCATACCCGGCGGAGTAGCGATTTGGGGGGTGCTCGGCTCGTTGGTTTTCGGATCCTTTTTGGGGGTCAATGCAGGCTATCGCGGCGGATGGTGGGATCAAATCATCATGCAGTTTTTAGACGCGATGATTGCTTTTCCTAGTATTATTTTGTACTTAGTTGTGATTTCTGCACTTGGGCGCGGCGATTTAATTGTTATTCTTGCCATCACCATCACCGGCGCGCCAGGCGTTGCCCGCTTAGTGCGCAGTTTAACCCTTGATATCAAAACGAGAGACTACACCCGTGCAGCACAAACCCGTGGCGAAAGTGCCTGGTACATCATGTTCGTTGAAATTCTCCCCAATGCACGCGGACCCATTTTGGTGGATGCCATGTTGCGCGTTGGCTATGCAATCTTTTCCATTGCAACGCTGGGGTTCTTAGGGCTAGGACTTCCGCCACCGGACCCCGATTGGGGAAACATGGTGAATGATGCACGCCAAAATATCTTTTCTAACCAAGTCGCCGTTATTTGGCCTGCCCTTGCCATTGCCACCCTTGTCATCGGCTTGAATTTGTTGGCGGACGGCATTCGCGAAGAAATTACCCGTTATCAAAAATAAAGAGGGAACATCATGTATCAAACAACGATGCCGGTGCTGAAAGTGGAGAATCTTGCGGTTGCTTTTAAGGTGCGTGGGGGGGAGGTAGAAGCCGTTCAAGATGTTAGCTTTGAGATTCATCGGGGAGAAACTTACGGGATTGTGGGAGAATCCGGTTGCGGTAAGAGCACCGTGGCATGGTCAATCCTCAACTTTTTGGGGACAAATGGTTACATAAAGCGTGGCAGCATCAAGTTTCAAGGACAGGACTTGGTGGGGCGTTCTGAAAAGGAATTGCGCTTATTGCGTGGTGACCAAATCGCGATGGTATACCAAGACCCCATGCAGGCACTCAACCCCTCCTTGCGACTAGGCAAGCAAATGACAGAGGTGCTAACCGTCCATCGTGGCATCAGCGAGAAAGAAGCGGAAAAGCGTTGCATCGAAATGCTGGAGCGAGTTTACATGCCCGATCCTGCTAACGTGATGTTGCGCTATCCACACCAAATTTCTGGCGGACAACAGCAACGAATTGTTATTGCCATGGCGTTACTGAATAATCCTGCCCTCTTGGTGATGGATGAACCCACCACCGCCTTGGATGTTACCGTAGAGGCGGCAGTATTAGACTTGATTGCTGAGCTACGTCGAGACTTTGATACTGCAATCATGTACATCAGTCATAACCTGGGCGTGGTGGCGCGGGTGTGCAACCGTGTGGGAGTAATGTACGCTGGGGAGATGGTGGAACGCGCTACGGTGGAAGACATCTTCGCCGATCCACAGCATCCCTACACACAGGGCTTGATTCGCTGTGTGCCCAAGTTAGGCTCGGATAAAGGCAGTAGTTTCTTATACCCCATTCGTGGGCGGGTGCCCTCCCCCAGCAATCGTCCAACAGGGTGCGTCTTCGGTCCACGTTGTGACTATTTTCAAGACCGTTGCAAAGAGGAACGCCCAAAGCTCCGTCAAATAGAAGATGGTCAAACGATGGTGCGTTGTCACTTTGCTGAACAGATTGACGCCAGTTCCTGGATTCCCACGGCAGATATTGTCCTGCCCGCGCTCAAACAAAAAGATGATGGTCAAGCGGCACCCACTATTATGGAAGTTACTGACCTCAAAAAGTATTACAAGGTGGTGGGCAATTCGCTACCGGATGTTTTGGGTTTATCCGAACCGCGTTATGTAAAGGCAGTGGAGAATGTTTCGTTTTCTATCCCTAAAGGCTCTACATTAGGGATTGTTGGTGAATCCGGCTGTGGCAAAAGCACGCTGATTAAAACGATCATCGGACTCGAAGATAGTACGGACGGGAGCGCAACCTTGATGGGGTTTGATCTGACCGTAGACATCAGCAAGCGCAGCGAAAACCTCATCCAAGAACTGCAAATGGTATTCCAAAATCCCGATTCCACCATGAACCCCTCGTATACGATAGGTCAGCAAATCGCCCGCCCCATCGAACGATTTGGCACTGTTCCCAAGGATCAGGTGCGAGCGGAGGTCATTCGACTTTTGGAGCTGATGCGGCTTGGGGAAAACTACTATGATCGCCTCCCGCGGCAGCTGAGCGGTGGAGAAAAGCAACGAGTTGGGATTGCACGCGCGTTAGCAAGTCGCCCAGACTTGGTGCTATGTGATGAGCCGGTTAGTGCGCTGGATGTGTCCGTGCAGGCAGCTGTCCTCAATTTGTTGATTGAGGTTCAACAAACCTACGATACAACGCTAATCTTCATTGCCCATGACTTAGGCGTGGTTCGCTTTTTCTCAGATGCCATCGCCGTGATGTATCTTGGGCAGATCATGGAAATCGGCTCTTCAGAAGCCATTTACGCTTTGCCGTATCATCCCTATACCGAAGCGTTGTTGTCCGCTATCCCGATTCCAGACCCAAGTGTTAAGCAGAGCACCATACGCCTTGAGGGAAATGTTCCCAGTGCGATCAACCCACCCAGCGGTTGTCGCTTTCACACGCGCTGTCCACGCCGTCATCTGTTGCCCGACGGTGGCAAAATTTGCGAGACGACCGTGCCAGAATGGCAAGACAACGGGAACGGGCATCGGATTTTCTGCCATATTCCATTGGAAACATTGAACACCTTTGATCCGGTTGTTCAGTATATCAAATAAAAGTAATAGGGAGGAAATGCAATGCTCGTCAAAGATGTGATGATCCGCCATCCAGTCATGGTGACGCCCGACACGCCTGCCACCGAAGCGCAGCAAATTATGACGGAAACTCAAACCCGTTACTTACCCGTCGTTGAGGACGGCAAACGCTTAGTGGGATTGGTCTTCCCAGAGCGGTTTTCATTGAGTCCGGACATTCTCACCAGTTTGAACGTGTGGGAAATTACACGTCGTCTTTCCAACCTCAAGGTACGCGATGTGATGCTCAAAGACAAAGATGTGGTAACGGTGACGGACGACACCACTGTTGAACGTGCTTCACAAATGCTTTCTGACATGGATATTCGTTGCTTGCCCGTGGTCGAAGAGGGCATTGTGATTGGGCTTATCACAGAGGCAATCTTGCTGAAGTC
>CAIRDJ010000460.1 GCA_903877335.1 uncultured Chloroflexota bacterium
AATAACCGCATCGTTGAATACCTGTACGTCATCAGGAGAAAACAGCATGACCACTCAAAACGGATTTGCGGACATCATCAAATCAGTTGGAGAAAGCATTGTGCGCGTGGAAGGGCGTAGACGCCAACCCGCCAGCGGAATCGTAGTAGAAGCGGAAGGCATCATCGTCACCTGCGATCATGTGGTGCGCCGTGATGAAGGCGTGCGCGTCGGCTTGGCGGACGGAATTACGCTGGACGCTCACCTAGTGGGGCGCGATCCTTCCACCGACTTGGCAGTATTGCGCATTGCAGCAACAGACTTGAAGCCCGCCACATGGGCGACCAAAGATGCTGTTGATGTAGGCGCGTATGCGCTGGCGTTGGGTCGCCCCAATCGCTTTGTGCAGGCTTCGCTCGGCATCGTCAGTGCCAAGTCTGTTACCCCATTCCAAGTTCCCGGCGGTGGCAAGTTTGAATACTTCTTGCGCCCCGACTTGGTGATGTACCCCGGTTTTAGCGGTGGGGCGTTGATGTTGTCAGATGGGGAGTTTGCAGGTGTGAACACCTCTGCCATGATGCAAGGGGAGGCGTTGACCATCCCAAGTGAAACCGTGTTAGAAGTGGTCAAGTTGTTGGTGCGCGATGGTCAAATTAAGCGCGGTTTCTTGGGGATTTCAGCCCAAGTGGTGCGCCTGTCCGAAGCCAACGCACAAGCCTCTCAACAAGAAACCGGACTGCTCATCATCAGCGTTGATCCAGCAGTAGGCGCGGGCAAAGGCGGAATGTTTCAAGGGGATGTCATGCTCAAGTTGGATGGGCAACCTACCCGTAGCATGGAAGAACTGCGCGATGTCCTAATGGGCAACCGTATTGGTCAAGTTGTTGAGGTTGTGGTCATTCGCGGTGGGGAACAAGTGACGCTCTCGGTAGAAATTAGCGAGCGTGAATAACGCTTTCTAGTGGAGTGATAAAGGTGAAAGGCGGGGAAACCCGCCTTTTTCATGCTTGTTCAATCTCAGCGCGGTTTGTCAGATACCAATCAATCGTCCGACGCAACCCCTCGCGAAAGTCGGTTTCTGCCACGAAGCCAAAGGTTGTCCGCGCTCGCTCTGTATCCAACGCTCGGCGTGGTTGCCCATCGGGCTTGTCGCTGTCCCAGCGCAAATCGCCTTTGAAGTCCGTTAGCTCAACAATCAACTCTGCTAAATGGCGAATACTAATTTCCATGCCAGACCCCAAGTTCACCGGTCGGCTTTCGTTGTAGTGTTCGGCGGCTTGTAAAATGCCTTCGGCAGCATCTTCTACATACAAAAATTCACGGGTTGCCGACCCCGTTCCCCAGACCATGATGTGGTCGTCACCGCGTTCTTTCGCCTCTACACATTTACGGATGAGCGCAGGGATGACATGCGAAGTGCGTAAGTTGAAGTTGTCGCGGGGTCCGTAAAGGTTGGTGGGGAGGATGTGGATGGAATTGAAGCCGTATTGTTGGCGGTACGTCTCGCCTTGCACGAGCAGGGCCTTTTTAGCGATGCCATACGGGGCGTTGGTTTCTTCGGGGTAGCCGTTCCAAAGATCATCTTCTTTGAAGGGAACGGGTGTGAACTTGGGATATTCACAGACTGTGCCGGCGGTAACAAACTTTTCTACCCCGCCGCGATACGCTTCATGGAATAATTGCACGCCCATCATCAGGTTATCGTACAAAAACTCTGCTGGACGTTCTTTATTGGCCCCAATCCCACCCACCAAAGCGGCAAGGTGAATGATGATGTCAGGCTTGGTATCTGCCAACAATTGCTGTACTGCATTGAATTGGCGTAAGTCATACACTGCACTACGGGGCACCAAGATAGCTGCTGGGTTGCGTTTGCTAAGGGCATCCACAACGAAGGAGCCCAAAAAGCCCGAACCACCTGTGATAACTACGCGCTTGCTCGACCAGAAACTCAAGGCGACAGTCTCCAATACTTCTGAATACCTTAAGCAAATGGCGTCATTTTTACTGGAAAGTCCGAAAAAATCAAACCCATAAATAGTAATTTTTGAAATTATGTTAAATTTCGCTTTTATACTGAATTTCTATTTGCTACTCTATCAGCACGCAATTGGGTTTTGTCTGGGTGAGATTGATCAATCTAAGATGAGTACGGCAGTGCAAGAATGGTTACGCCAACAGCTGAAGGGGCTGGAATCTGTCAAGAGTTGTATGCGCCCTCTTGATTTTGATTCTGACTTGATTGTGCGCACCTGGGTTGGAATGCGGGTGAACATCTACTTTTTGAATGAAATTCCGTCCGTGCGTGTCATGCGCCGAATCCTGCACGAGAATAGCCGCAACTATCAGGGGACGCTCTTCCTGTTGCATCAGCGATTATTGCCCGTTGACCGCACGCGCCTTGCGCCAGAGAACGGGTTGCGTGCCTTGCACGAGCTGAACAGCGAACGCATTTACACCTTCAATCCAAGCCAGTCACGGTTGGGGCAAGTGCATTTTGAGTACATGCCAGACGGCATCGAGCGTGAGGCGTGGTATGGTGAAGATGTGGTCATTGGTGAATTGCGCATCCTCAACGTAACGGTAAGTACACAAGGCATTCGTGGACAATGGATGATGGCGGACTTTGGGCAGAACCCCTATTGGGTCAATTCGGAGTATCGCGCGGAACGCTTAAAGGCGCGCTTCAACACCACGCCTTTCGGCAAGTATGGTCAATTCACCTGGGATCGCTTCGATGTGGGGGGCAATCCCGGCGGTGCTGACCGCGATTCCCTACGGCAAGCGTATGAGAGCGAACTAGACCGCAGTTATGCCGTGTTAGAGATTGCCACCACCGCCACACCAGAAGAAGCAAAAGCTGCCTTCAGACGTTTGGCACGCTTGTTCCATCCGGACACCAGCACGCTGGAAAAAACAGAGGCAGAAGAACGCTTTCGCCAATTGAACAAGGCGTATGACTACATCAAACACAAGAAGGGATGGTCATAGTCACTGAATGCTTAGTCGTTTACACTGCGTGCGTTTGACCGCTGACCACTTGAGCGCGTAGGTTCTTCAGCATGTTCCACAAGATGGCTTTGCCTTGCTGTGCCTCATCCATGCTGACGAAATCCACCCCATCAAAGAGATGGCGCACACTCCGCACAATCTCCACTTCGACAGGTTGCGCCCCCACTTCGGCGTGGATGGATTGCAGGCTAGGGGTTTGAAGGGGGATGATTTGCCCATAGTTTAAGTTAGTGGAAATGCTAAACGGGACATTTGTCCGTTCTGCGTCGCTATATGTTCCGCTCACCCATAGCGTGATGTTGAATAAGTCGGTATCGGTGGGCAGGTTGCGCGTGTCACGCAAGGCGCGGGCGGCAAGGTAGTGGGCTTGGCAATACGACGTTTCATGCACGGTGACGCTCCCGAAAGAAAACGGGGTGAACGCCGTGAGCGATTCCACGCTGGCATCAAAGATCGCCGCCTCGTCTACATCCGCGCCATGTCCGGCTTGCGCTTTGGGCATCCCTAAACGGTGTTGTAACCATTCGATCAAGCCGTGCGTATGCTCACACGCGATCAAGCGCGTTTGATTGCTCACCAGATAACCTTGTTCAACCTGAACGCGATACCCTAGATCATTGACAACCTCCCAGCTATTCGGCGTGATGGTGATGCCTTCGGTATCCCATGCCAGCGTGTAGCGGATTTCCCCGCTGACAGACGTGGCACTGTACAGCGTTGGGGTCATGACGATGAGAATCATCAACAGTAACGCCATTGTGTAGCGTTGTAAGCGTGGGATGCGGTAGAAGCGTGTAATGAAGCGTTTCACGATGGGGTTTGTCCTGCCTTGAAAGGAGGGTGGGGTATTTTGCCCACCCGATGAATACCTACCCGCGATCAAGCGATCAACCCCCGCCACCGCTGGGAGGGGGTGGCGGGAGTTGCCCTTGACCACCTCGCACACCCTGTGGAGGTTGACCTTGAACTTGCCCCCGACCACCCTGTGGGGGTTGACCTTGACCTTGTTGACCTTGCCCACCTTGTGGGGGTTGTCCCTGCCCTTGCCCTTGACCTGCTCCGCCCATTTGAGCGACACCGCCACCATCGGATGCTGTACCGACGTAGCACCCCATGAAGTAGGGGAAGGTGTCGGTAGCAAAGTACGCATATTCATAAGCAAAGTCAGGAATGTTCGGGTTTTCTAACCCGTTGCATTGGTCTAAATCGCCAGAGTCGGCAACGTATTCATTCGCTTCCCACGCATTATCTAAGTCGGGATTTGTGTATTGCCAAGAGCTTGTGACTTCAACAACCGCTCCACTGCTGTCATACACATACGGAACAAGGATGGGGAAACCGTCCAGCGAGTAGCCAATGATCGTGCCGGGGGTGGCAAGTTCTTCCGCTGTGTACAAACAATCCGGGCGTGTGTGGTGATGGTAGAAGCCCTCCGCCGTGTGACCGCCACAGAAGTCCAACAGATTATCAAGGTAGGGATCGCGGTAGCCATTACGTGGGGCTTCGTTGGGTCCAAAGATCGCCAAGCCTCCCACCGTCACCGCTGTCGTGCCCACAATCGGAATCTCGGTGGTGGTGCCGGTGAGCGTTGGGCTTTGTGGGAAGCTGTACGAAATTTGATTCGCTTGCAAATCAGCTGGGCTGATTTGTACAAATTCAAAGTTAGGAATGTTATTGCTGTTCATGGTGACGCTTGTCCCGTCACAGTTAACGCTCAACTCCGGCGCAACATACGCGCTGTTAGCGGGGGCGGCAGTGACGGACAAAAAGCCGAGTTCAGTGGCACAATCTGATTGTGCGCCAGTGGTGCTCGCCGCACCAAAAACGAATAACATTGCGAGAAACACCAACACGGTGGCGCAGGATCGGTTCATCTCAAACATCCTTTTTGTACGATTTTCAGGTTAGAGCATTTGAGTTCAACTAACCCACATTATCACGCTTCTTTAAAACTGAGAGGCGAATATTGGTAAACTTTACCGTCTTACCAGAGCGTCCGCTAACTCATTCAAGTACACCTCTAAGTTGGTATAGCCCTCGCTAGAAAGTTGGTTGCCGTTATGATCTTGCACAAGCGGATCTAGCCCGTGCTGGCTTTCCCATTCGTCAGGCATGCCGTCACCGTCAGTATCCACAGGTGGGGCAGGGGGTTGGTTGGGATCAAAACCGAGCGCGAACGCATCATTGGCTATGGGTTGGTCATAACCGAGCGTGCTGAATTGCGGTTGTGCCACCGCGTCGATGATGCGTTGATCCATCGGATCACGCGGGAACGCCCCTGCTTGCTGTAGCGTGTAGACCACCAGCTGATCGGTGGGGTGGTAGGTGATCGGGGGGAAGGCGTGCCGTTCCGCCAGCAAGGTCGCTTGGGCGGGTTCGGTGTTGGGGTGATACAGCGCGAAGTCATTACAGCAGTACACCAACTGTTGATCGCTGTAGTCGGGGTAGAGGTTCAAGCGGTTGTCGGTCATGTAAACCTGATTGTTAGGTTGCGCCGTGACAATCTGGGTGAACATCCCATAGGGATAATCGGGACGCACGATGGCGTAATTGTGTGCCCAATTCAGGTGCAACACGAACAAGCCAGCCGGGGGCATCCCGCGCGTTTCATCAAGGTTATCGCCATACGTGATGGGCGACCCCATGTCAAACAGCAAATTGTTAGAAAGCTCCAGATGAAGCGGATGACTGGCACATTCTGACGGCAGTTCTTCAACCTGTTCGCCGAATGCCTCAACGGGGGCGGTGACATCACAGGTAATCTCTGGCAAGCGTCCGCCAAGCCGATACCACAGGTTATGATGAATGGAGAGGTTATCCTGTGGGAAGCGACTGTGCGAGTAGTTAATCAACATGCCCCCCAAGTGCGCGTGATCTCCCACCGTTTCCGCAAGGATAGAATGTTGAATGGTAATGTTTTGTGCTAGGGAGATTTGTACCGCCTCATCGCTGGCGTGGGCAAAAGAACTATGG
>CAIRDJ010000461.1 GCA_903877335.1 uncultured Chloroflexota bacterium
ACCCCCCATGAGATTGTCGATTTCATGTGCGCTGCCGTGCAGGAGATTTTGCACGATGAGTGGGGTTACGTGCTGGGAGATGAGCGCGTGCAGGTGATTGACCCTGCCACAGGCACGGGTAACTTCTTGGTGCATCTGTTGGATCGGGCGGATGACCGTTATCTGGATGCCTTCTATCGCAATAGCCTATTTGCTAACGAAATCATGCTCATGCCCTATTACATCGCCTCACTCAACATTGAAACGATCTACTTCCGTCGCACGGGGCGATATGAAGCGTTTGAGGGCTTGGCGTTTGCAGATACACTTGACCTCACCGAATCGCGCCAAATATCCATGTTCACCGAACGCAATACTCAGCGCGTAATGCGCCAGCAACGCGCTCCTATCAACATCATCATCGGAAATCCTCCCTACAATGTGGGGCAGAACAACGAGAACGATAACAATAAAAACCGTAAATATCCTGTTATAGATGGGCGTGTTCAAGAAACTTACGCTAAAGATGGCACTGCCACTCTCAAGAACAAACTCTATGATCCCTATGTCAAGTTCTTTCGCTGGGCAACCGACCGCTTAGGGGGACGGGATGGCATCGTGTGCATGGTCACGAACAATAGCTTTGTTGACCAAATTGCCTTTGATGGGATGCGCAAACACCTCCTGCAAGATTTCACGCGCGTCTATCATTTAGACTTGCACGGAAACGTTCGGCAGAACCCAAAGCTAAGTGGGACAACGCACAATGTCTTTGGTATACAAGTGGGAGTGGGGATCACGGTAGCGATCAGGTCGAGCAAGCACACCACGCCTGAATTATATTACCACCGTGTCCCTGAAACGTGGACAAAGGTTGACAAGCTATCTTTTCTTGGTGAACATGTTGAATTACAGGGGCGACACAACGCGCTCAATACCATCCCATGGACACGCCTAGCACCCAATATTCGTCATGATTGGCTTGTTCCTACTGAACGGGAAACATTTGAGGAGGGTATTCCCGTCGGCACAAAAGATGGAAAACGGCATAAATCTAAGATAAACGAAGTTGTGTTCAATCTCTATTCATTAGGTATTGTCACCAGTCGGGACAATTGGATATATGGGTTCTCGACTGAAGCGGTTGCTCGGCAAATGTCAAAGCATATTCGCCACTTCAATGATGAATTAGATCGCTATCGGCGTGATTATTCTGGCGATGAACCGTTAGATTCATTCCTAAATAATGATGAGACCTATATCAAATGGACAGATCGGTTGAAACAGAGATTGTCAATTGCTAAGAAGAGAATTGTCTTTGATGCCTCTAAAATTCGTCGATCTATGTACCGACCTTTCACAGCCCAATATGTATATCTTGATGATGTCTTGATTCAAAGACGTTACCAACAACATTTAATCTTCCCCACGCCTGAAAGCGAGCGCGACAATCGGGTGATCTGTGTTAGTAGTGTTGGGAGTGAAAAAGATTTCTATTCGTTTATAGTCAATATCATTCCTAACTTAGCTTTTGTCGGCTTTGGTGGTGGATGCCAATCCTTCCCCTTCTACACCTATGATGAGGACGGGGGCAACCGCCGTGAGAACATCACCGATTGGGCGTTGCAGGAGTTCCAAGCGCAACACGGGGCGAGCGTGACCAAGTGGGACATCTTCTATTATGTGTATGGGGTGTTGCATGATCCCACGTATCGCACGCGCTTTGCCGATAACCTCAAGAAGGACTTGCCACGCATCCCCATCTTACCCAACTTCACGGCGTATCGGGACGCAGGCAAACGCTTGGCAACCTTGCACCTCAACTACGAAACGCAACCGCGCTTCCGTGATCTGCGCTGGGAGCGTCGCAACGATGCAAGCGGAAAGCCCGTCGCGCTGGACTATCGCGTGCAGAAGATGAA
>CAIRDJ010000462.1 GCA_903877335.1 uncultured Chloroflexota bacterium
GGAACTTCAAAACATACCGCCCCTATGGAATCTGTCGGTGTGTCTGGAGACATGGCTTGAACCGATAGCTCAAGTTGTGCCATCGCCAAATACAACGCCTCGCTGATGCGAAGATAAGTGGGCAAGATGCCCCCCCGCGCAATCGGATCTTCTTCGGCAAGGGAGACGCTATAGGTCAGTTCGTCAGCGTGGAGGATCGCCTTTCCACCAGTGGGGCGACGCACCATCCCCCAACCTTTTTCCCACAAACGATCGAAGTCTACATCGGAGATACGTTGCCCATAACCCAATGATAGGCAATAGGGATGCCATCCATACAATCGGAGAGTAGGCGGTTGCCAACCCGCCCCCACTGCGTGCATGATAGATTCATCCCTAGACATGTTCATAAAACCGTCATGAAACGTGTCCACGATCAAACGCCATTGACGCAATTTTCTGACCTTCATATACTAAGACGAGCATGATATGGGCATTATAATGAATGGATCGCTTTTTCCCATGACGCAAAATCCACAACGACCTCCCAATCGGCAAGTCCCCCCCCCACCCCCCAGCATGGTACAGGGTTCAAAAAGTCGCCAACGCCAAACCAAGCGACGGACAACGCCCGGTAATGAATGGACGCTTGTCATTGTGGCGGGGTTACTGGTATTTGTAGCGATTGCATCAAGCGCGTTGGTCGCCTTGTGGTTTACCCTCTCGCAAACACAAACAGAGGTAATCCCTACCGCAGTCATCGACATTCCCACCCCTGTGCGGGTGGTCAACGATTACAGTACAGTAGACTTGAGCCTATTGAGCGGAAGCCTATTGACCCTTGCTGATGGGCGAGAGATCGTCGTTGAGTCGTGGGATGGCACGTCGCGCTTCACCATTTTGGTAATGGGTTTAGACCGTCGTCCGGGTGAAAGTGGGTTGCAATATCGCACGGATACGATGATGTTGGTGAGCCTTGACCCACAAACCAATTCAGTGGGCATCTTGAGCATCCCGCGCGATCTCTACGTGTCGGTGCCGGGCTATGCCACCCTACAACGCATCAATACCCCGATGGTTTTAGGAGAACTACAATGCGAAGGGTGCGGTCCTAACCTAGCGATGCAAACCGCGCAAAACAACTTAGGCATCCGTGTGAACGAATTCATCGCGGTCGATTTCAGCGCGTTCATCAACTTTGTTGATCTGATTGGTGGGATTGATGTCACCACCACCTACACCATCAATGACCCCGCCTATCCCAACATGTACTATGGGTATGATCCCTTCTACTTGGTTGCCGGCGATCATCACCTAGACGGCGTAACCGCGCTTAAGTTTGCGCGCACGCGACACGGAAGTAGCGACTTTGAGCGGGCACTTCGCCAACAAGAAGTTTTGTATGCCATCCGTGACAAGATTCTCCAACCGGGCACGCTCGCCAATCTCATCATTCAATCTCCCACTTTATACCTGCAGTTTCAAGAGAGCTTCATCAGTGGGTTAAGCCTCGATCAGCTAATCCAGCTTACCCTATATGTGAAGGACATCCCCAAAGAAAACATTTACACGGGGGTGATTGACCAACGCTACGTGAGCAACTACATGACCCCCGAAGGTGCCGCTGTGTTGATCCCGAATCGTTCGGCATTGCCCAGCTTGATGATAGAGGTATTCGGAGGGAATTACTCTCAGTAAATTCGGGAATAAAAAACGTCACCCCATGCCGTGGTGACGTTTCGGTTGCGCTTAAAAACCCCGCCATGCCGTGTGTGCGTGTAGTTTTGAACCTGCTTACGCAGGTGGGTACCCAAAACACCATCGCTGTCTTGGCTCAAGCCTATCACATTGAGAGTGCATGTTCGGGTCCCGAAAATGAGAGTGTTGGCTCAAAACGGGGGTACGCCATCACGTACACAGCAGGACCTTCTTTATATCAAAAGTTTGGCAAGATTTCAAACATGAGTTTGTGACGAACCTCATTTCGAGGCTACTCAAGCAGAAACTCTCCCCATTATCATAAGCCTCAAGGGAAAGATTTTACTTCTCCCACTTTCTCAACAATGAGGTACTACACAATGAATAAATTCATGAGAGCAACTTTAGCGGAATTTGTTGGCACATTCATCTTGGTTTTCGTCGGTAGCGCGGCAGTGGTCAATGCCAATGGGAATGTCCTCATTCCTGCCTTCGCGCACGGCTTGGCGGTGGTGGGCTTGGCATACACGTATGGGCATGTTTCTGGCACACAGATTAATCCAGCGGTGACGCTGGGCTTTTTAGTAGGGGGCAAGATGAGCCTACAAGAAGCTATCGCAGATTGGATCGCGCAGTTTGCAGGTGGGATTTTGGCAGCATTTGTCTTGTTCGCGCTCATCCCCACGACGGATGACTATGGCGTAACCACAGGCTCGCTCACTGAAGGGAGCGTATGGATGGCGGCGGCAATGGAAGCAATCTTGACCTTCGTCTTGGTAGGAACCATTTACCAAACGGCGATCTACAAGAAGGCGGATAACTTCGCCGGCATTGCCATCGGTCTCACTTTGACCATGCTCATTCTTGCAGGCGGTCCCTTCACCGGCGCATCCCTCAACCCCGCGCGTACATTGGGACCGGCAATCGTCGCCGGCAACCTCAGTTACGTGCTGCCCTACTTTGTTGGAATTTTTGGAGGAGGCGCGTTAGCAGGGTTATTCCATACATACGTATTGCCCTCTAACGACTAACCCTAATGCCCGTTACGCGATGGGAAACCGGCATCAAGCGAATTTCCCATCGTGTTTGGCGTGCGTCTTATTGCGCGTTTTGCTCTGCTTCGATCGCTTCTAAAGCAGAGGGAGCTAATTGAATGTGGAGTTCGGTCAGTTGAGCAGGTTCAACATACGACGGGGCTTTTGCCATAGCATCTGCGCCTGTTTGTGTCTTGGGGAAGGCGATCACCTCACGAATATTGGGTTGTTGCGCCAAGAGCATGACCAAGCGGTCAATCCCCCATGCCATTCCACCATGTGGAGGCACGCCATATTCAAACGCTTCTAACATGTGACCGAATTGGTCAATGGCATGTTCGATGTTTTGCCCAATAAGCGGGAAGATTTTCTCTTGTAGCTCGCGTTGGTGGATGCGGATGCTCCCCCCACCCACTTCGTATCCGTTGCACACCAAGTCATACTGTGACCCGCGCGTTTTGCCGGGTGAACTTTCCAACAAGGATAGGTCTTCGGGGAGAGGCGCGGTGAACATGTGTTGAGAAGGGTCCCAACGCTTTGCCTCTTCATCCCACAAGAACATGGGGAAATCAATCACCCAGCAGAACGCCATCATGTTCTTGTTTTCACCCACCAAGTCTAACTTCTCGGCAATGGTACGGCGCAAGATGTCGATCACCGCATAGTTCACCTCATCCTTGTCGGAGATGAACAAGACCAAATCCCCCTCTTGCGCCCCAGAACGGGTCATCAACTCGGTCAGTTGTGCCTCTGTCCAGAACTTCGCCATCGCCCCTTTAGCCGCTTCGCCATCCTTGCCTAGCGTCAACCAACCCAAAGCCGCTGCGCCAGCACGCTTCGCCAAGCCTTCCAACTCTTGAGCAAACTGTTTAGCGGCAGTGTTGCTCATGGCTTCGCTCAATAGGGAGATGGGCGCGTGAAGCATCTTGACGCGCTTGCCCGCAGCAACATTGCTTTGGAACACGCCAAAGGTGGAGTGAACCGCCAAATCCGAAATATCAACCGCAGCAAGGTCATAGCGCAGGTCAGGGCGATCTGTCCCGTACAAGTCCATTGATGTTTGCCATGTGAGTCTGGGGAAGGGTTTGCCCAATGTGGGACGTTCGGGAATGAGCGTCTCGATCAGATAGGTCATCAAGCCCTCTGCCAATTGCATCACATCTTCGCGCTCGACAAAACTCATCTCGATGTCCAACTGAGTGAA
>CAIRDJ010000463.1 GCA_903877335.1 uncultured Chloroflexota bacterium
AGCTTAGCGCGACGCATCAAACAAGTGCCGATCATTGGCGCGGGGGGGATTCATTCGCCAGAGGATGCCCGCGACTTCATCGAAGCCGGCGCAACCGCTGTTCAAGTGGACAGTGTGGCGTGGATTTTGCCACGCACGCTTGAAATCATTGCGCGTGACTTAGGCGGATTGGTGCTGACCCGTGAGAGCGGGGCGATGGCGGATGAATGGTTCACAGGCATAGGTGAAACGGATATACTTGGCAAAAACCGCAACTACCGCGACGCGCTTTCTTAACGCAATGATGATGCCTACTGTCCATCGCACACGATGAAAAATCTAGTTCGACGTGAGATGGTATCTTGTGAGATAGTTGATTATACTAGCCTGACTTGGTTGCGCACTCGGAACTACTTGGCTGAAAGCCTCTCCCTGCAATGTGGCAAGTGACCTTTCGATCGTGAAGGGTGCGGGTGCACATGAGCCTTGCGCTGGGCATGCTAAACGCCCACAACACGCGATCACGCAGATATGGCTTGGGTGCGCAAACTTGATTGTTCCGTTCTGCATGGGCAAAGCCCTCTACCAAATCAACGAGCTGCACGAGAGCTTATCCTGTTTTGAGTTGCACCCATCCAAGCCAGCGGAATCTTAACCCTACGGAGGAATCATGAAGATTGCCATACATGAGGCTTTGTTGAACGCCCCCACCGAGCGCGAGCGTTTACAGATGGCGCATGAGTTGGGCGCGGACGGCGTGGAGTATCAAGCGGAAACGCTGGCGGAGCGTGTGGAAGAAATCGCCCTAGCGGTGGGTGAAGGCGTGGCGCGTCCGTCGGTGGTGCGCTTGGGTTTCGACTTGAACCTAGTTTCAACTGATTTAGCGGTTCGGCAGGCGGGGTTAGATCGCGTGCGCCACGCCATGACCATGGCGGTTGACATTGGCGCAAGTGGCGTGGTGTTTGCTCCCCATGTGGGAGCGTTGGCGTTGCCCAATCTCATGCCGTGGCGGGCACCCAACCAACTGGCGGCAGAGTTACTCCTCTCGCATTTGTCATGGTTGCCCGACCTTGCCTATGTGTTTGAACTTCAACTGTATCTGCTCCCGTTGCCACAGAGTTTTCTCGCCAATGTGGTCTTAGGAACGGAAGTGCTACGGAAGATCAAGTTTGATAGGCACACCAAACTTGCCACCCACCTGAGCGACTTAGCCACCACTCCGCTAGATCACCTGACGGATGCTCACCCACACATTCAGCACCTTTACGTGAATGGGGATCGCCTACCACACGCGCTTTGGGATTCGTTCAAAGAGATGAACGGTTGGGTGACGGTTGCCCCGCGTGAGGGACAACCTGCTTTCGACTTACCAAGCACGCTTGCCCAATTGCGAGCGCACCGCTAAAAGCGACGGTCAACCGTCTCTAGCGTTTGACGTAGTTTAATCACACTACGGGCGGGGTAAATCCCCTTGTTCAACGAAGCCAGCGCATACACCAGCGAATCTCGCCCGATAATCACGCCGGGGTTACACACCGCGTTGCACCCCAGTTGGGTATTATCCCCGATGATTGCCCCAATCTTCACCAAGCCGGTATCGAGTACCTCCCCCTCATGGAGTAGCTTGATGGTGTGGCGTTGCCCGTGCTGTCCGCCGGCGGTGACGGCAAAGTTGCTCAACTTGACCCCCGCCCCCAAGTTGACATCACGCCCTAGAATGCTATCCCCCACATAGGCAAAGTGGGTGGCAGAAGAGCCTTCCAGCAGGATAGCGTTTTTGGTTTCGGTGGCATGACCAATCAACCCACCATCACATAAGATCGTGTTGGATCGGACGTATGCGCCATGTCGGATGTGGCAGTTCTTGCCAATGAGAGCGGGTCCTTCAATGTACACGCCGGGGTCAATTTGTGTGCCCTCGCCAATATGCACCCCTGCCCCAATCACAACGGAGCTATGGACGGGGTAGGCTTCGCCATTGGCGGGGCGGTCACTGCTGAGGCGGGCTTGAATATACGGGGCAATGCGCGGGATCGCCTCCCATACATACGTTGTGCCCTCAAACAGATCAGCAATCGAAACGCGGTTGAGGTCAAAAAGGTCACTTGCCTTGAGCATGGTTCTTCCTCATTTGGGATCACAGGGGGCAACTTGAAGGGGGTTGCCCTCACCGGTGGGACAAGGGCAACCGTACAGAATGAGTTACTTGCCAGATGGCAAAAGTGGTTTGTCTTTACGGAGGCGTTCCAAACCTTGAAAAGCAGGGG
>CAIRDJ010000464.1 GCA_903877335.1 uncultured Chloroflexota bacterium
CAGGTTTCTCGGTCGTCGGCACCTAACCCATTCGTACAGAAAGAACAACAGGCTTAAAGGGAAATGTAAACGCGCTGGCATCCTCGATTGTGCTGGTCTTGCGCCCTCGCCCCGCCCACGCCCCGCTTGCCAGTCGTGCCCAAATCGTCGCCGCCCTCCGCGCCGAACTGCCCCGCGCCCTACACGAATTGCAACGCTCCAGCATTGCCCCTGTGGACATGGCGCAGGCGAGCATCGGTCCCGGCATGAAGGTCTACACGCGCTACAGCGAAGTGCGCGAGGCGAACGGTAAACCCTTGACCCTGCGCACCGCGTTGAAGCTCATCAACGACGTGCTGGACGAATACCTCGCGCATGAACACGGGGATTTAGATGTGGACACGCGCTTTGCCGTGGCATGGTTTGAGCAATTCGGCTTTGCCGCGGGGTCGTTTGGCGAGGCAGACGTGTTGGCGCGCGCCAACAATGCCAGCGTCGAAGGCGTGGTGCGCGCGGGGGTGGTCGAGGCAAAGGGGGGCAAGGTGCGCCTCATCCGCTGGAACGAATATGACCCCAGCAACATCCCCGGTCAAGAGTGGGACCCGCGCACGGACAATCGGTTGACCATCTGGGAGGCAACGCACCACCTCATCGAACGCTTGCACCATCACGGCGAAACAGGCTCGGCAAAGTTGCTGGAGAAGCTCCCCGTCACGGTGGCGGACGAGGCGCGTCAGTTGGCATATCGGCTCTATAACATTTGTGAGCGCAAAGGGTGGGCAGAAATCGGGCGCGACTATAACGCGCTGGTGGTCAGTTGGGGTGGCATCGGGCAGGAGTCCGCGCGGTTGCGTGAGCAGTTTGATTCTGGCAGGTCAACCGAGCAGATGAAGATGGATCTGGACAAGCCACCGCTGTAGGGTTTCCCCCACCCTAGCCCTCCCCCAAAATGAGGGAGGGCATCTTTGCACCCCTCTCCCACGCAGTGCCCCCTCCCCTAAATCCCCTCCCCCGCGTTGCGGTAGAGGGGACTTGCAGGCACACCGTGGAGGCTTTCCCCCCTCTCCCACGTAGTGGGGCAGGGGTCGGGGGTGGGGGCTTTCTCCCCCGCGTTGCGGTAGAGGGGACTTGCACGCACACCGTGGGGCATTTCCCCCCCCTCTCCCGCGCAGTGGGGGAGGGGTCGGGGGTGGGGGCGTAATAAATCATATTCGCTTATGAAAGGAGAATCAATCATGGCAAAAAGCAATCGAGAATGGGTCAACGAGGTGTTGGATGCGCTCAAAGCAGGCTTGGCACCCTATGTCGTGCGCCAATACAAGGCGCGTTATCGAGAAAAATACCTACAAGAGATGGAGCAGACGCTCAATTCTTCGGGTGGGACGTACCGATCGAGTTTCCCTGACGAGGCAACCGCCTTAGCAAATTTGGATGCCCAAGCCTGTTTGACCTTGATGCAACAAAGGTGGAAAGAAGCCTTTGGCGATCAACTGGGGCAAACCGAGCGCAACTACGCCAGCGAGCTAAAAGAAGTGCGCAACAAGTTGGCACATCAAAAAGGGAGCTTCAACAGTGCCGATGCCTATCGTGTGGCGGACACTGCCACCCGCCTGTTAGAGGCGGTTGGCTCGCCCAGTCATGCCGAAACCACACGCGACATCGCCAAAACGTTGGTTATGAACTTGCAAAATGAAAGTGAAATCACCCAACCTATCCCCAAGCCTGCTTCCACCTTTGATGAGATACCCACCACCACCTCCCACGGTCTCAAACCGTGGCGGTTTGTCGTCGAACCCCATCCCGATGTGGCGCAAGGCAACTACATCAGTGCTGAATTTGCCGCCGACTTGGCGCAGGTGGTCAAGGGCAAGGCTTCCGTTGAATATGGCGACCCCAACGAATTCTTCCGCCGTACTTTCCTCACGTCGGGCTTACGAGACCTGCTGGTCAATGGCATCAAACGCCTGACCGCACAAGGGGGCGACCCCGTCGTGCAACTGCAAACCAGCTTTGGCGGGGGCAAAACCCACAGCATGCTGGCGATGTATCACCTGTGTGGGGGAGGGGTTGGCTTGCGCGATATTCCTGACAGCAAAGAATTGCTGTCGCGCGTGGGGGACATCGACGATCGCCTGTTTGCCCGTCGCGCGGTCATCGTCGGGACGGACTTTGATGCCATGCTCCCGCGCCGTTACGCCCACTGCGCCACCCACACCCTCTGGGGCGAAATCGCCTATCAACTGGGTGGGTTGGACGGCTATCGCCTGGTCGAGCAAGCTGACCTCGCCGCCGTCAGTCCAGGTGCCGCAACGCTGGACACCCTGCTCGATCAATTCGGTCCCGCCCTCATCATCATCGACGAGCTGGTCGCCTTCGCCCGTAACCTGTATGGCGTGCCCGACCGTCTTCCCTCAGGCACGTTTGAATCGGTCTTGACCTTCGTCCAATCCCTCACCGAGGCGGTCAAGCGGTCAAGCGATGCCCTGCTCTTGGTGTCCGTCCCCAAGAGCGAAATCGAAATTGGTGGCGCAGGCGGGCAAGAAGCCCTGCGCATCCTGTCCAATACCATCGGGCGCGTCGAATCCATTTGGAAGCCCGTCACCTCCGATGAAAGTTTTGAGATCGTGCGCCGTCGCCTGTTCAGTGACATCAAAGACGAAGACGCGCGTCGCCAAACCGTCAACGCTTTCATGGAGCTATACGCGCAAAGCCCCACGGACTATCCCACCGGGGTGACAGAAACCACCTACCGTCAGCGCATGCTCTCCGCTTATCCCATCCACCCCGAACTGTTCGACCGCCTCTACTACGACTGGTCAACGCTGGAAAACTTCCAACGCACGCGCGGGGTCTTGCGCCTCATGGCGAATGTGATCAAAATCCTCTGGCGCGACATCGACCCCTCGCCCATGATTATGCCCTCCACCATTCCGCTGTGGAAATCCCTTGTGCGTGATGAAATCCTGCGCTATCTTCCTTCCGAACAAAATTGGACGGCAATCGTGGAAACCGATGTGGACGGGGACAAGTCCAAACCGCGCGAGATCGAGCGTGAAATCAGCATCTTGCAACAATACTTCGCCTGCCGTCGTGTGGCGCGCGCCATCTTCATGGGGAGTGCGCCCTCTGCGACCAAGCTGAACAGTCGTGGGCTAGACGAAAAGCAACTCCACTTGGCAACCGTGCAACCGGGCGAGCCAGTGGCAAGCTATAACGATGCCTTACGACGCATGACCGACAAGCTCACCTACCTCTACAACGACAACGCGCGCTACTGGTACGACACGCGCCCCACCGTCAACCGCACCGCAAAAGAACGCTCCGAAGCCATTTCTGAAGACGCGCTTCTTGAAGAGGCAATTAACCGCCTGCGCAACGTCGCCAAAACCAACTTCCCGTCCTATCATGTTGTGCCACAAGAATCCGCCGACGTGCCCGACGACGACCGCCTCAAGGTCATTGTCCTTTCGCCTATTGACACCTATGACCACAAATCCGTCGCCGCGTCCACCCTCGCCGTACAGCAGGCGAAGGCGTTTGTCGAAAGGCGCGGGCAAAACTTGCGCCAACGCAAGAATATGCTCGTCTTCATTGCGGCGGATGCCCAAGAGGCACAACAATGGGCAGCTTCCCTGCGCGACTTTCTGGCGTGGAAGTCCATCGACGCGGACAAAGAGATGCTCAACCTTGACCAGCAACAAGCCAAGCAAGTTGCCACCAACCTCAAGAAAGCGGAAGAGGTGGTACAAGCCCGCCTGCAAGAATGTTACTCGTGGATAATTTACCCCGCCCAAGCCAACCCGCCCTCCAGTGAACTGCAATACAAGTGCGAGCGCATCAAAGGGAGCGGCGGAACATTTTACCAACGCGCCTACCAACGTCTTACCTCGTCAGAAGCCCTCATCACCGTGTGGGACCCTGATATGATGGTGCAAGGGCTAGGGGAGTTCCTGTGGGAGGGCAAAGCGCACCTCACCACCACCAAGCTGTGGGCAAACCTCACCAACTATTGCTACTTGCCCCGCCTGCTAAACCGAGAAGTCCTGAAGGCGACGCTCGAGCATGGGGTGAGCAAGCCCACCGATACACCGTTTGGCTATGCGTCTCATGTGGAAGGGGATACCACATACGTGGGGCTAGTCTTGGGCAAGCCCACCACAGTAGATTTTGACGGTCACGCGGTGATCGTGCGCCCCGATGTTGCGCGCGAGGTCTTGGCGCAACACACCCCGCCCCCCGTCACGCCCGTGCCCACCAATGCGACCGGGGTTGTAAATCCACCCTCCGCCATGGGTGGCGCAGTGGGACATGCCCCCGTTGTCACCCCCACGTCCGCCCCGCGCCCCGTGCGCAAAACGCGCTTCCATGCCTCGGTCAAGATCAACCCCACGCGCCCGCTGCCTCAACTGGAGCAGGTGGTGGTGGAGGTGCTTCAACACTTGACCAGCTTGCAGGGGGCAATGGTCGAAGTCACGCTC
>CAIRDJ010000465.1 GCA_903877335.1 uncultured Chloroflexota bacterium
ACCCATAATCATGGTGTCAACAATCTGCTCAAACGCAGCGGGGCTTCCGCTCATCTATAAGCCCACATCAAACCCCTCGCGCATGCCCAATTCCTGCATCACATCGCGCAAGTTCTCGTCTTTGACGTTGACCGTCCGCATGTCGGGCATCACTTTCTTAGCCAGTTCCAAGCGATACGGGTTGATGTCCGTCAACACAATATGACGCGCCCCAGCAAAGCGTGCCACTGCCGCCGCCATTGTCCCAATGGGACCCGCCCCTGTGATGAGGACATCCTCGCCAATCACATCAAATGACAAGACGGTATGGACAGCATTCCCGAACGGATCGAGAATTGCGCCGATCTCAAAGGGTACAACATCTGGCAGAAGGATCACATTAAAAGCAGGGATCACCAAATATTCAGCAAAACAACCCGGACGGTTCACGCCCACGCCCTTCGTGTCGGGGTCAAGGTGAAAGCGACCGGCGCGACTATTGCGACTGCGATTGCCGATGAGATGCCCCTCACCGCTCACCCGTTGCCCAATAGCCAAGTGCTTGACATTCGCCCCCACTTCGACAATCTCCCCGCTGAACTCGTGCCCAACGGTCATGGGGACGGGGATGGTGCGTTGTGCCCATTCATCCCAGTTGTAAATATGCACATCCGTCCCACAGATGGAAGTGCGTCGCACACGGATACACACATCATCCGCGCCAAAAGTGGGCTTCTCAACGTCTTGTAACCATAAGCCAACCGCAGGTTGGGCTTTGACTAATGCTCTCATGACAATACTCCTAATTCGTGTCCTGCTTGGGTGAAAGCGTGAATGGCAAAATCAAGTTGTTCAGTAGTGAGGGAAGCAGACATCTGTACACGAATGCGCGCCAATCCTTTGGGGACAACCGGATAGAAGAAGCCCGTGACATACACCCCTAATTCATACAAACGCCCTGCCAGTTGTTGGGCAAGCGTGGCTTCCCCCAACATGACGGGGATGATGGGATGTTGTCCATCCAATAGACAGAAGCCCGCCTCAGTCAACCCGTTGCGAAAGTGCTGGGCGTTGGCGTGCAGTTGTTGGCGGAGGGCATCCCCTTGTTCAGTCAGTTCCAGTGCCTTCATAGCACCCGCCACCAGCGCAGGGGGAAGCGCGTTAGAGAATAGATAAGGGCGTGCCCGTTGACGCAATAGATCAACGACTGGTTGTGCCGCGGCAATGAATCCGCCTGCTGCCCCGCCCAAACTTTTGCCGAGCGTACCGCTGATGATGTCGGCATGCAACCCATAGTGAGACGCTGTACCGCGCCCATTCACCCCCAGAACCCCCGTACTGTGACAATCGTCCACCATCAACAGGGCATCATATTGATCGGCAAGACGACGCAACTCAGGAATATTGGCGATCGTGCCATCCATCGAGAACACCCCATCCGTGGCAATCAAGATGTTGCGTGGGTTTTCTGCGCGTGCTTCTTGAAGTTTTGCCTCTAGGTCTGCCATATCTTTGGTATTGAAGCGGTAACGTTTCGCTTTACACAGGCGGATACCGTCAATGATAGAAGC
>CAIRDJ010000466.1 GCA_903877335.1 uncultured Chloroflexota bacterium
AAGCAAGCCTTGAAGATGCAAGCAGGGCGTGCGACGTTCAACAACGCAACCTTGCCCAACGGGATCATTCAATTCAGCGTTGCTTTCGATTCAGCTAACCCAGCATTTGTGGGAGCATTCTTCCACTCTGCTAACGGCAACGAAGAACGCTTGACGTTGACCCCTCATAACAGTGGCAACACCTCTTCCGTACAATATAGCCCCATTCTCAACGGGTTGGGTAACTTCCAACTTTACGATGGCATCGGTTTTAACGGTGTTCGCAACTTTGTTCCCAATCGGTACACCCCCGTCAAGATCGTTATCTCTAACGGGCGTGCATCGTTCTATGTGGGTGATTTGAAGAATGAAGTGATCGCCGCCACCACCTTGCGCGTACCCGCCAATACCGATGGGACGTTCGGTTTATTCGTTGGCAACCAAGCTCCTGGCTCGGTAGCATACTTCGCTAACTTCTCCTTTATCCCCATGCAACGCCCCCCCACGTTGGGTGAAGGTTCTGCCGAAGAACAGGTGGTCATCGAATTGCCCGCCAATGCGATCGCCGAATGGCAGGTTTCCGCTCCCTTTGCAGAAACCGATCTCGCTGGTGTGATGCAATTGGATATGGCGATGGTGAACAGCAAGACGTACACCGCGCTTCCAGTAGAGGTGAGTGGGTTGGCAAACTTCGGCACTTTGAGTGGTTTGCAGAATGGCAATACCGTGTTCGCCCGTACCACCCTCATCGCTGACCAAGCCACCACACGCACCCTCAAGTTCGGTTATAGCGACCGCGCTAAAGTTTACCTCAACGGCATGTTGGTATATTCTGGCGATAACACTTATGTTTCTGCCACCGAGCAAAACCGCATTAATTATGGCGAGATGGTAGTCTTGCCTCTCATCGCTGGTAACAATGATCTGGTGATCGCTGTCTCTGAAACCAGCGGTGGTTGGGGTCTACAGGCACTCGTTGAGTAAGCCTTAACACCGCCGCATCTATTTATCTTGAAAGCCCCTCGTCATGAGGGGCTTTTGATTTGGCATCTGCGCTTAAACAATGCGAGGCAATCTGATACACTCGTGTTTTCTGCACAAGTTCAATATCAGAAAACGAAGGACGTTCATGGTAGAAAACGACGGTCGCGTCCGTGTTTTGCGCGTGATTGCACGCTTAAACATTGGCGGACCCGCTAAACATGTGGCATTGTTGACCAAGCGACTAGACCCCACCGTCTACGATACGACGCTGGTCTGTGGCAAGATTAGCCCCGAAGAGGGGGACATGGGTTACTATGCAGAGCAAATGGGGGTTCAACCCATCGTCCTCGCTGGACTGCGCCGTAACATCAGCATACTGGATGATGTCGTGGTATTGTGGCGGATGTACCGCCTGATGCGCCAGCTTCGCCCACACATCGTTCACACCCACACCGCCAAAGCAGGGTTCATTGGGCGGTTTGCTGCGTGGTTGGCAGGGGTGCCGGTCATCGTCCATACGTTTCATGGGCACGTCTTCACGGGGTATTTTAGCCCCAATAAGGTGCGGGTCTTCCTCGCCCTAGAGCGCATGGTTGCCCGTATTTCAGATGCCATCCTCGCCCTGACCAATTCGCTCCGCAAAGAACTTTCCGAAACCTACCACATCACCGCAAAAAACCGCATCACGGTGTTGCCACTGGGTTTGGATTTGCAACCCTTCACGCGCATGGAGCGCATGAAAGGTGGAATCCGCCAACAGTACAAACTCGACCCGCTTACTCCGCTGGTTGGGATTGTTGGGCGTTTAGCGCCTGTCAAGAATCATGCCCTCTTCTTGCACGCGGCGCAAATCATCCTCAACCAACGCCCGAACGTCAAGTTTTTGATTGTGGGGGACGGAGAGTTACGGGCGGCGAGCCAAGAATTGGCGCGTGAGCTGGGAATTCAGGATGCCGTGATTTTTGCCGGATGGATGCAAGACGTGCGTGGGGTGTTCGCCGATTTGAATGTTAAAGTCCTCTGTAGCCATAATGAGGGAACATCTGTTTCGGTGATTGAGGCACTTGCCACATCCTGCCCGGTTGTTTCTACCGATGTTGGTGGCATGCGTGACCTGCTAGAGGGAGGGAAATTGGGGCGGTTGGTTCCTCCCGATGATGCTCCTGCCCTTGCCCAAGCTATTCTCGAAACGATTGATAATCCGCCAGACCCCGCTGTGGCGCGTCAACTCATGCTAGACCAATACGGCATAGAACGCTTACTGAAGGATATGGATAGCCTGTATCGAGGATTGTTAGCACGCAAGCATATCGATTGGCACAGTTAAGGCGGGGAAATGGGGCAGTCATTACACGATAAGTCGGTCTCTATGCTGGTGAGCAAACTCCGCGCGGTGGTCGCTTCGAGTGAGCGTGGGCGTGATCTTCACGAGGTTAACTTGCGCCGAGAAGCCATCAAAACTGAGTTGATCGCGCGCGGAGAAGCCACGTTAGATGAGCTATTCCCGCTTTTAATGCAAGGGGACGCGCTTAGTCACCATGTGGCGGATGTGATTGGGTATATTGGTGCGGAACATACTGTCAAGCCACTTGCTACCATTTTAGCAGGGGAACACCCACAAACGATCAAGCGCGCGGTTGCTGTTGCTCTTGAGCGCATGGAGAGCGAAAATGCGCGCCTTGCTCTCAAGATTTGGCGGACGCGCCAGGACATATTGCTTCTGCAATTGCAAGCCTTCCTCCAAAATAACCCAACATCCCAACCCTTGCAAGACTGTTTGCATGAGCTGGCGGTGCAACGCAAGGTGTCCCCTTATCAGGTGGCAGACGCTTGGATTTTAGAACATTCTGACCAACCGCTCGCGCCAGATGCAGAGCAACGCTTGCGCACCCTGCACCTGACCCCGCGTGAAAACGCACTATTAGAAGCGACCTTGCTGATGAGTTAGTCGTGACCGTTGATGGCTTGCAGTTGGTAATCTTTTTCGAGCACGGTCAGTTCTTCGCCACTCAACGATAGGTGCGTTGCTTCTGCCAAATCATCCAATTGGTGTAGCTTGCTGGCACCGATGATGGGGGCAACCACGCCTGGTTTGTGGAGCAACCAGGCTAACGCCACTTGCGACTGAGGCACGCCACGCTGTTTCGCCACTTCCTCCACTTGGTCTACCACGCTCCAGTTGATGCTTGCCTCATATCCGCTGCGGTATTGATCGGTTTGAGAACGAAGCGTGGTATTGGCAAGGCGCGGACGGGTGAGCGTCCCACGCGCCAAAGGACTCCACGGGATTAAGCCCACGCCCATATCCAAGCATTGTGGGATCATCTCGCGCTCTTCTTCACGATAGAGCAAGTTGTAATGATTTTGCATGCTGATGAACCGTGTCCA
>CAIRDJ010000467.1 GCA_903877335.1 uncultured Chloroflexota bacterium
CCTGCGATTTATGTTTTGCAGCGTAGCTGATGCGTGTTGAATCGTGACATAACAGCATGGCACAAAGATTCAGTAGCGACTGAGCTTGTGTAAACACGGGAAGCATGAGTGTTGTTCTGCTACATTTAACAAGATTCACGTATTCTTGAAAAACAAACCAAGCAATAATGGATGGGCAGTGCAAAGCGAGTCTTGATTATTGACTTTTTTGCTGATGTTAATCGTATTGACCTTTTAAGATGCGATGCACTTGACGGTCACTGTCACGCTTCGCAATGTCCTGACGCTTGTCGTAAAGTTTTTTGCCTTTCGCTAGACCAATTTCTATCTTTGCCCGCCCACGCGACAAATATAACTTTACGGGGATTGCCGTATGGGATTGCTCGCGTATCCAATCGATCACCTGCGCGATCTCGCGCTTATGCAACAAAAGTTTACGCGGACGCATGGGGTCTGTGTGACCAAAATGACTGGCTTGGTCGTAGGTTGAGATGTGCACATTTAATATCCACAGCTCGCCATCCTTCTCCTGCACGAAGCCATCTGCTAGGTTTACTCGATTCATTCGCACGGACTTTATTTCAGAACCGTACAAAACCAATCCAGCTTCGTAGCTATCCTCAATGTGATAGTCAAATGATGCACGTTTATTGCGTGCAATTATCTTGATACCTTCGTTCATTTATCTTGTCTCGTTCATCAATTTTTACTTTCAAGTGCGAGGTTAAGAATCCTGATTGCCTCGCCCAACTCAACATCTCTGCCGTTCTCATCAGGGATCATAACCACATCAGGGGTAAGTCCCACGCCCTCAATCGTCTGGTCATCACTTGTAAACCACTCTGCTGATGTAACATGGACTGACGCACCATTCGATAAAGAGTATATTTGTTGAACGGTACCCTTACCAAAGCTAGTTTGTCCAATCACAAGAGCACGCTGGTTAGCCTGTAGCGCTGCCGCAAAAAGCTCTGCTGCGCTGGCTGTATTGTTGTTAATTAGCACTACCATCGGCACATCCATAGAAATTTCTACAGGGTTTGTCGCGCCATATATTTTTTCCTCTGTGTTATTCCGCTCTATAATGATGCGTCCCCCTGTCAAAAACATATCAGCTATATCAACCGATTCTTGGAGTAACCCCCCACTGTTGTTTCTAAGGTCGAGAATAATCGCTTGCAGATTGCGTTCCATGAATTCGCCCAGTGCTGTTTTAAGCTCGTCCGGAGTACGACTTGTGAATCGAGAGACTTGAACGTACAGAATGCTGTTGTTCACATCTGAGATTCTCCACGTTACAGAGGGAATTTCTATAATGGCAAATTCTATGAAGAGGTCAATAGGGTTATCATTGCGGATTAGCTTTAATTTAACCCCATTCCCCTGTTTGACCTCCCCGCGCAAAAGTTGGTCTAAAGCATCCTGCTTCCACTCATAGGTCACTTCAACATCATTAACCGCCACCAATTCATCTCCCTCCAGTATCCCTCTCAGTTGTGCGGGACTGTCATTAAAGGGAAAGAGCAAAATTCGACCATCCTCAGATTTCATCACATTAACGCCAATGCCCCCATATACACCTGCCAACCCGTCAGATTCGCTTTGTGCCACTGGAGGTTCGATGAAGAAGGTGTATTTGTCCTCCAAGCGTGCGACCATGCCCTGCGCAGCGGCATACTCTAACTCTGTATAGGAAGGTTGCTGCCTCAAATAATTTCGATCTAGGATGCCTTGTATTTCATCTAACAACTCAAATGATGAGGGTCTCGTGCTTGCGTTCGTAGAAACCCAATCGTTCGTGAAGTATCCAAGTATGAACACAGTAGCAAAACTGAACCCAAACGTGATCCCAACCGTAAAAGGACGCATAGAAAAACTCCCTGCTTCTTATCATCAATCAAACTTTTGCGTAGTAGGATCAAATAGCCGTTTCTTGATTAGCTAAATGAGTCAACATGAAACCTGTAAAAACTCTTTCAGCGGATCTGAATGGCGATGATGCTATGCACCAAATGCACTTGCTAAAGTAGCCAGTAGGAAGCGCATACCTGATTTTAAGTCCGTGTTGTGAGTCAGCAAATAGCACTACCCCACCCCTCTACCAAACAACGAATGTACTCGCAACTCACGCCACATGACTGGAGGAACGGGTACAGTCGGCATTCGTACAAGTGTGAAGAGACTTCATGAAACACAACTTGGTAAATTTAAAAGGCTGATTCTATTGGTCTATAAGGGATTATTGAAACGAACTAAAAAGTTAATCGAAGTCCGCATAAATTAGGGTGTAGGAGTAACTCATCTGTTCGCACTCTTTGGTGTGGCTAGATCCTAATCAACAGCTTGTATGGAGCGGCGATACTCGATTTCTGTTAAGCCCCCACGTGCAAACATTTCAGCGGTAGCAATTGCAACCGCAACAGAACGATAGGACGTATTTTGCACACAGAAATTCATCTCTACCCCAACTGCTTGGCTCTCAAGATTTAGGGTAGGAAGTTGTTCAGCAATTTCTTTCATTGCATCGTTCACCAGCTGGCTTGGCGAAAGTTCAAATTCTTCTAAACACAACTGAAATAGGGTTGTGTCCCCTAGCGCAGTTGATTTCTTTAGCATGGGCAAATTAACAAACATCACGTTTGGCAAGCTCTGCATTTGAACCACCGTAGATTGTGAATCCGATACGGTGGGGACGAGTAAAACCTGATCCAACATGAGCGTCGCGCTTGGGGGAATGGTTACATTATCTAAAACATCGGTAGGAGAAAATAGAGCGAAGACAACAACTATTGTAACAATGACGGCAACAACTGCCGGAAGTCCATAAATTGCGAGGCGCGAAGGAACTTTATCGTCATCGCTCTCGTCATCCTGTTCTTCAGTCGGCAATTCCAATGATGTTGTTGACTGAGTGACAGGTACATCTTGAAATGAATTTAATGACATAGGCATGACGATGGTGTCTAAATCTTGCAGCAGGGTTTTCGCGCGTGGGTAACGCAACGCATCCAAGGACTGCACCCGCTCCAGTGCGCGTCGCGCTCGATGTGGATCATTGACTGAATGAGCGTATAACCACCAAACGTCAACGTCATCAGCATGTGAAACCAATAAAGGCTCAAGAAGCCCTCTCGCCTCATCAATACGGTTGGCTTCAATCAAGTCATACGCTTGGCTCAAAATATAATTCAGCGAGACATCCATTAACCCACACTCCTCGAGGACAAGTTGATTTTAGTTCATGTACAAACTGCGACAGTTCATTTACGAGTGTACCTATAATCAGGTTTGGATGCAACACAACGAAGCAAGACATTGAGTAGGAAATAAAAAAAACCCGTCTTAATGGGTTTTTTCAGTGCGCCAAAGAGGATTTGAACCTCCACCCCGTTACCAGGACACGGCCCTCAACCGTGCGCGTCTGCCGTTCCGCCATTGGCGCGTGCCGAAGATGGTACTATTTCACAGCAAAAACTGTCAATAGCTAACTTTATTTGTGTAGATAGATTTTTATGGTACTCTTTTAGCATTCAGTTTTCAAAATAAACAAGGGAAAATGAACGTGCGAATCGTGATCGATGCCATGGGAACGGATTTGCGTCCCGTACCCGATGTCGCGGGGGCAATGGATGCCATCAGAAATCTTCCGCAACAACCTAGGATAATTCTGGTTGGGAACGAAACCGTTATTAAGGATGAGTTGGCAAAGCACCGCCCTACTTCAACTGAATGGCAACGCATTTCAATTGTGGACGCACCACATGAGATCGCGATGTCTGATAAACCTGCTGCTGTGGTTAAACAGAAAGAAGAGTCGTCCATACATGTGGGTATCAAACTCGTTAAAGATAGAGATGCCGACGCTTTCATTACAGCTGGTAACACAGGGGCAACTTTGGCAATCAGCTTGGTTAGTTCTTCGGCAGTGGGACGCATAAAAGGTGTAAAACGCCCCGCCTTAGCTGCTATTCCAAGACTTTGGGGGCACACCATCACTGTGCTGGACGTTGGTGCAAATACGGATACCCGATTAGAATGGTTGATCGAATTTGGTTTAATGGGGAATATCTATTCACGCGACGTTTTGAAGGTTAATCAACCCCGAGTCGGATTACTTTCAAACGGTGAAGAAGAAGGCAAAGGGAATCAGTTGGTGAAAGATGCTTTTGAGCCATTCAAGCAACTACCCCTCAACTTCATTGGAAACATAGAACCCAGTGACTTAATCACTGGAAAAGTAGATGTCATTGTGTGTGATGGCTATGTTGGAAACATCCTCATCAAAACATTTGAATCCAGCGTGAAAAAGACACTTACCTCCTTGAGGGACGAGTTGACTTCAGATACTCGCGCAAAAATCGGAGGCATGCTTGCTCGCCCAGCTTTACGACGACTACGAAACAACATTGATCCAAACAAGTTCGGCGGCGCGCCACTATTAGGATTGAATGGCTTGGTTTTCATTGGACACGGTAGTGCAGATCGTGTTGGCATCGCCAGCATGGTCGCACAAGCACAAAATGCCATCAACGCAAATTTGATTGAACGACTAGAAGAAGGTTTAGCATCCTATAATGGGAAACAACAACATGAATCCCCATGATGTTGTCGTCGTGATTGGTGGTGGTCTGGCGGGGAGCGAAGCAGCATGGCAACTTGCCCAGCGGGGATTTAAGGTACGCCTATATGAGATGAGACCGCATCGTCAAACTGGTGCCCATCTCTCTGACCGTTTGGGAGAACTGGTATGCAGTAATTCGTTAGGCTCTCTTCTGCCCGATCGTGCTACTGGTGTATTGCAAACTGAAATGCAAATACTGGGATCATTGTTGATTGATATCGCATATCAAGTACAAGTGCCCGCAGGAGGCGCATTAGCCGTTGACAGAGATCTGTTTTCCCAACAGGTTACAGCGGTTATTGAAGCTCACCCCAATATTGAGCTGATACGGCAAGAGCTGACAGCTGTCCCTCATGCCCCCTGTATCATCGCGACGGGTCCGCTAACGTCACCCACTTTAGCAAGGGAACTAGCGAAATTAACGGGTCAAGCGTATCTCTATTTTTATGATGCACTTGCCCCAATAGTGAGCTATGAGAGCATCAATATGGACATTGCGTTTCGGGCAAATCGGTATGGTCATGGCGATGATGAGATGGGTGTGGGGGATTACATCAATTGTCCTATGGATAGGCAACAGTATGCGCAGTTTGTAGAAGCATTGCGAACTGCAGAAACCACCGCATTACCGGCTTTTGAACGAGAAGAAGCAAAATTCTTTGAAGGTTGTATGCCGATTGAGCAGATCGCCAAACGAGGCGAAGAGGCTCTAGCTTTTGGACCGATGCGCCCTGTTGGCATTTCTTACCCCAATTCAACTAAGCGTCCTTATGCTGTTGTTCAGTTACGACAGGATAATGTCGCCGGGACACTCTATAATCTAGTGGGCTTCCAAACGAATATTCGTTATGGAAAGCAGCAGGAAATATTGCAAATGATTCCTGGGTTGGAACAAGCAGAATTTGTTCGTTTTGGTCAAATGCACCGCAACACCTTTATCAACTCCCCCACTTTACTGACGGAATCATTGCAATTCAAAGCGAGGGAAGATTTGTATTTTGCAGGACAAATCACCGGTGTAGAGGGTTATGCTGGTAACATTGCAACAGGCTTGCTGTCGGGAATTAACCTTGCACGCTTTTTATCGAACGAGAAACCGCTTATACTACCCAGGTCAACTATGCTGGGTGCCCTTTGTCATTACATTACGCATTGCGAGCCTAACCACTTTCAACCCATGAAGGCAAACTTTGGAATCATTCCTGAGCCAGATCAACCGATTAAAAATAAGCGTCAGCGGTATGGTTATTATGCCGAACGTTCCACCAGAGTCTTGAATGATTACTTAGATATAGCGCAGCAACATGCCGTTCCCATTCAGTCCATTACAGTCGATTAGATAGCCCGAAGAGAGAACAAAATTGCCTACCGTTTCAAAGAGAGTCAGTAAACTACCTGTTTATGTATTTGCAACAATTTCCCGTCAAGTAACGGATTTGCTCAATCAAGGTAAACCCATTCTGCGTTTAGACATGGGCAGTCCGGATATGCCCCCACCTACCGCGGTCATTGAGAAATTGAAAAGTGTTGCTTCTGAGGATGGGGCGCATGGTTATAGCGGATACCGTGGAACGCCTATTTTTCGCAGAGCAGTTGCTCAATACTACCAAAAGCGTTTTGGGGTTGAGATTGATCCCGAGACAGAAGTTCTGCCTTTGATTGGCAGTAAAGAAGGAATTGTCAATTTATGCCTAGCGTATTTAGATGATGAGTCCAGCATTGCAATCCCCACCATCAGCTATCCTGCCTATGAAATGGCGGCAATTTTGAGCGAAACAGCTATTGTTTCGTTGCCACTGGATACAAGCTACCTTCCAGATTTATCCAATTATCAACATCAAAGTAACACCAAGATAATCTGGATAAACTACCCCAATAATCCCACGGGCGCGGTCATCTCACTGGAGAGGTTGCAAGAGTTAGTTGATTTCTGCAATGAACACGATGTGCTTTTAGCATCCGACAACCCGTATGCCGAGATTACGTTTGACGATTATCGTGCACCGAGTACATTGCAAGCACGCGATGCAAAGCGCACCACAATTGAATTCATGTCACTTTCTAAAACCTTCAATATGGCAGGATGGCGGATTGGTGCGGCAGTGGGAAATGCAACAGCGATTAAAAACTTGCTACATGTGAAAAGCAACATGGACAGCGGACACTTCAAAGCAGTCTATGCAGCGGGGGCATGCGCGTTAACTGACACGCCTCAAGCATGGATAGAAAACAGAAATTCCATTTATCAGTCTCGTCGCGATAAAATTGTTGATGTGCTTAGTGGTTTAGGATTTCTTGTGCACAAACCACAGGGCGCAATGTATGTGTGGGCACAACTCCCTTCCCCCCACTCCGATGATGTTGAATATGTCCAACGATTGCTCAACGAGGCTTATGTCTCCGTTGCACCGGGTTCTGCTTATGGATCATCTGGACAGGGATTCATCCGATTAAGTTTAGGGATTTCAGAAACTCAACTAGAGGAAGCACTTGGACGCATTGTAGCTTGGCATCATCCATGACAACTAACAGGGGAATATATGCGCTCTAAGTCGATTGAACTCAAACAAGAACCAGAAAAAGCCATTTTGATTGGGGCAGAATTACGCAACACAGAAACCCTACTCACGCTAGATGAATCTCTCGACGAACTAGATCGCTTGTCTAACACGGCAGGATTAAAAGTAGTTGGGCGCATCACGCAGAAACTTCATCAAATTGACCCAGCAACCTATATAGGGTCAGGAAAAGTTGCAGAAGTCCTCACACTCGTTCAGTCTTCTCAAGCGAATGTAGTCGTCTTTGATGATGAGCTTTCACCAAGACATCAACGTGAGTTAGAGAAAATGTTGGGCGAAAGGGTTAAGCTGCTAGATCGCTCTGCGCTCATCTTGGATATTTTTGCCCAGCATGCCCATACCCACGAAGGGGCATTACAAGTCGAGTTAGCACAGTATGAATATCGCCTACCACGCCTAACACGGCAATGGACACACCTTGCACGTCAAGCTGGTGGCGGGGGCGCGCGTGGAGGAGCCGGTGGGGTTGGGCTACGCGGTCCGGGTGAAACGCAACTTGAAATTGACCAACGTGAAATCGGTCTCAAAATCTCTAAACTAAAGCATGAAATTGAGCAGGTTAGACGACAGCGACAAATCCACCGCAATAAGCGGAAGAAAGCGGGTGTGCCGTTAATTTCTTTAGTTGGATATACCAACGCCGGCAAATCAACTTTGTTGCAGGCGTTGACCGGAGCAAACACTTACATTGCAGACCAACTCTTTGCCACCTTAGATCCAGTCACACGTATGTCGCAACTTCCATCTGGGCGTTCTGTCCTATTTTCAGACACCGTAGGATTCATCCAAAAATTACCAACATCGTTAATCCTAGCTTTCCGAGCGACTTTGGAGGAAATTAATGAAGCGACGATCCTACTTCATGTTGTTGATATGTCTCACCCCAATGCGCTTGAACATATTGAAACGGTTGAGGATACGTTAGCTGAAATTGAGATACCCAATAATGTCCGTCGCTTGTTGGTGTGGAACAAAGCAGATTTAGCTTCATCATCGGTACCACCACGACTGCTAAAGCAACAAGTTGAATATGATGATGAAGTTGTCATTTCTGCACAGTCAAGTTGGGGCATTCCTACACTGCTGGAAAAGGTGGAGACGACTCTGCTGCAGTCAGCGTATTCTGTAAGATTGCTTATACCCTACTCCGAAGGACATCTTACATCAGAGTTGTTCGCAGGAGCGACAGTGGTACATAGTGAGCACATTGCGGAGGGCACACTCATTTCAGTTCATCTTCCGTTAAATCTCTATCAAAAGTATGCAATTTATCAGTATTTGGAAAAGGAGGTTTAGCCGTGTGAAAAGTAATGGTGGTGTTTCAATGCTAATATGATCGCTCAATCCAGCGCGACAATCCTAGCAAAATGGTACGTGATGTTTCCCATTTTGGGGAATATGAGGAACGTTTTAAGTTCGTTTGACTGTGCAATGTTTTGAATACCTTGCTTAAATCTAGGTGAAACTAAGCAACCACACGAGATGAATCATCCAATTCGAGTATTGCTACTTATTGAACCCTACGGAAAATAAAATGAGCCTATCTTCTGTAAAACAATCTAAACGTCATCACAATCAAATTTGGTTGCAGATTCCTTATTGGTTGATAGCGATTATTGGACTGGGTCTGTATGTTGTCTTTCTAATTACCAACAGACATCCTTTCGATAATATCTTCATCCAGTTGCAAGAAGGAGTACGAGTTACATTACGGGTTAGTTTTACTGCATACTTCAACGCTGTCGTAATTGGCTTGTTGATTGGTTTGATACGAGCCTATCCAATACGCCAGATAAAAAAGGGGACAGATGTAGTACGCCTAATTATTTTTCAGATTTCAACATTCTATGTAGAAATATTACGTGGTTTACCCATATTGGTAGTGCTGCTCATCATCGCCTTTGTGATCGTTCCAAGTGTGATCGGTTTTATCGGTGAGGCTCAAATCTTACCCAGCGATGTAACTATTGCATGGTTTGTCGGAAATGATTTTGGAACGGACACAGATTTAATCCCTGAGTGGCGTATGATTGTGGATGGTAGAATCAATATCACCATGCGCATGTTCACGAATGAGGCGCGTGCCATTGTCGCCTTGTCCCTCACCTACGGTGCGTTTTTATCAGAAGTGTTCCGCGCGGGAATTCAATCGATAGGAAGAGGGCAAAGTGAGGCGGCGCTTTCGCTGGGCATGACCAATGTTCAAACTATTTGGTTTGTCATCCTGCCCCAAGCGATACGGCGCATTTTGCCAGCTTTGGGCAATGACCTCATCGCGATGATTAAGGATTCCGCTCTTGTTGCTATTTTAGCCGTAAGAGACATCACGCAGTTAGCAAAGCTGTCCTCTGGGCAGTCATTTCTGTATATGGAGACCTATCTAGTGGCAGCTTCAATTTACCTGTTTATGACTTTGATTGGTTCAGGAATTGTCAAAATCATTGAGAACCGTCTACAACAAAGTTCACATCAATGAGACTTATGAGGGTGACACCATTTTGCACCCTCATGTCGTTTTGTCACGTCTAAGAGGGCAGATCAATGTAATAAATATCCGGACTAAAAATGGTATGAAGGTATAAACGTAAGTCCGGCGAGAGTGTTAGACCCGCGATAGGAGAAGCAAGATCGGTGTAAACCACAATGTCAACTTCATCATGGGTGCATCCACCCTTATCACGGCAGGTGACAGGATCGAGCCTACCCACGACCCCACGAGTTCCCAAAGCATACGAGAAGTACAATTTGCCATCTACACCCAACACCACCCCCGTAACATTCTGCAAACCACTCACAAGGCTATGGTTAGAAGCAGCGTCGCTGGCATCGACTAACGCATCTTGTTGCACCAAGTCAAACCATTCAATCGCACGGCGAGCACTTCCGTTGTTGGCAATATACGCTACGTCGCCGTCTATAGCAACGCCAGTGGGTGAACGTAAGTTTTCCACAATGATTTGTACTTCGCCCTCACGGGTGATCTTGACCAAATTGTTGGCAAGCAAATTTGTCACCAAGAAATCATCATTGTAGGCGACGATTCCCCACGGTCCCTGTAATTCCCCTGCTATCTTTTGAATGGAACGCTGAGAGATTAGAACTAATTCGTTCGTCTGAAAATCAGGTATCCACAATTGCAGTTCACCGTCTAAAGTTTCAGCATGAAGCTGGTGTGCATTTCTAATCCCATATAAGTAGGTTGTTGTTGCGCCCGTTTGCCCGTTGATCTCATAGATCGTCCAGTCCCCATTACATGAGGTATACAACATATCGTTATGCCAGAACATTCCGTTGGGACGTTGCACGTTTCCTGAAAGAATCGAAAGATCCGCTTGTAAAAAAGACTCCCCCTCCTCTCTAGTTGGCGGTGTTACCAAGATCGAGGGTTCACTTGTTGAGGATGGGGTTGTGGTGCTGGATGATGATTGATACGCTGCAACGAATCTACTGGACAGGAGAACTGCAAAACTTAGGTTCAGAAGTAGCAAAAAATTGGCAACTTTATAATATCGCATTCGCACTATCCTCTCGGAATACAACTAATCATCAGCGACGATCATACTTTTACTTGACCTTTTAAGCGAGACAAAAACACGAATTTACTTGAGAGTAACGTTAATTTGGGGCCATAGAATGCCAGTTTGACATGTTTTTAGCCATCGATTGAACCATGCTTTCTCAAGGTTGGTTTGTGTACACACGCCTTGCCAGACTATAATAGGATCATGAAAGGTTTAGCAACCTCACATTAGGAGGATGTAAATACATGTCTTGGATTGCAGCTAGATTAACGAAAATCATTATTTTTATAGGATTGGTCATCATGTTGTCGGCTTGTACATTGGGGAATAATCCGCAACAAGCGATTGAGATCACGGATGTTCCCACTGTAACCGTACCCCCCTCACGCACACCGATTGATGTCGCGAACTTACCCACCGCGTTGCCCACATTTACGGCGCAGGCGTTGCAGATTTTCCCAACAGTGGGGTTTGCGGCAAGCCCATTTGTGATCCTCCCGCCCACTGCACTTCAACAACAACCGACCAATCCACCAACACCTATCAATATTGTTTTACTTTCGCCCCTGCCCGGCAGCATTTTGGCGGGCAATATTCAACTATTGGGATCTGCAGTTCATCCCCAGTTTTTACAATTCCAAGTTGAGTATGCTCCAGAGCCAAACCCGAATAATCTGTGGTTTCCAATCACAGGGGCAGTGCAAACCCCCGTTTCAAATGGAATCTTTGGTGTGTGGAACACAACGACTGCGCAAGATAATCTATATCAGCTACGTTTGAGAGTCACCCTTA
>CAIRDJ010000468.1 GCA_903877335.1 uncultured Chloroflexota bacterium
AATCCCACTCAACTAGACACGCCTACGCCACAAGACTCGCGTGGATCAGAAGGCAAGCCAACCCCCACACCGCCTACAAACAGCCCCGACAATGCTTCAATTGCCACGCCAAATCAGGGCGGGCAAGGTGCAAATGAACCCGAGCAACCAAAAATGACCTACTTGCCTTCTGATAATCTGTCTCCAGCACAAGCAGAATCTTTGTTAGATGATGCTTATGAACAGCAAAAAGTGTTGAGTGATGACTCAATTGTATTTGGCACGCCAAGCGGGGAATGGTTGAATGACTGGTAAACACTACATACTCATCATCGCGTCCATATTATGCATGGGGATAAGCAAAGTGTTTGGGCAGGATAAAAATTCTACACAGGGAAAGCTGACGGCGACTATCACCAACACCACCCCCTATGTCGGTCAGGAAGTTGTCTACAAATTTACAATCAGCGACTTCATCAACTTGGAAACCCAACCTGAATATATCAAACCGTCTTTTGAAAACTTCTGGGTGAACCCGGATGTTGGGTACATCAGCAGTGATGACTACATCGTGTGGGAAACTTTAATTGTTCCTTTGTATGAGGGTTCTATCATCATTGCGCCGGGTCAATTGCGCTTTAGTGCCAGGGCAGACCAAGCATCCTATCAGCTACAATCAAACCCCATCGAATTATTTGTCCAACCTTTGCCAGAAGGAGCTCCACTCGATTTTGATGGCGCGGTGGGTGAGTTCGACTTACAGGCGGCGATGAACTCTCAGCAAATTTCTCTGGGGGATTATCTTGAATTGACCATCACTTTAAGCGGAACAGGCAACCTGCGTGTGATCGATCCTCCAACAATTGCCTTTCCTGCTGAATGGGTAATTATTCATGGTCAACCTGAACTCATTGCCGAGCAACGCATTGATACGAACTATGACCCTAACCGAGTTGGCATTACTGAGGGCACCAAGCGATACAAATGGTATATTCAATTTCCTGCCGTCGGTGGATATACCATTCCATCTATCAACTTTTCATATTTTAATCCCGCGCTGCGCCAGTATCAAATGATTGGTACACAAACTGTAGAAGTTGAGGTCATTCCATCCGCTCAAAATGCTTTGTCAGGACAGGCACACCCACCCCAGTTGTCAACATCGAGTTTATCTAATTGGGGCAGACCCATTTTCTTGACCCATTCCTCCAATAGCCTAATCCAGTTCACGACTTGGGGGTTAGGTGTAGTTGTTTTTGTGCTTGGTGTGCTCAGTCAGATCAAGTCAACGGTATTTTCCGACTTAGGCAATCGTTCATCTGCCGCAATTTATCACACCACGCGCCAACGAATTGCTGAATATTCGTTGAAACATACTACTGAATCAATTTATGGGATCAATCAAACCCTGCATGCGTATCTTTCCCAAAGACTCTCTACAAAGACTACCTCATTAACGCTGTTCGAGATGCAAGAATTACTCATCAAAGCCGGGGTGGAGGAGCGCACTTCACGGATGTTGATCGAACAACTGCAACTTTCTGATCTGTGGCGGTTTAACCCTTCTTCGACTGCAGATGTGACTGAGTATGGAAAACAAGTTGCTTATCTAGTATCTCGAATTGAACAGTCGCTGCACCCATGATAAAAGTCAGGCGATATTTTTCAACAAGTTATACAGTGCTGCTTTTGATACTTTTATCAGGATGCGGAATTGATTCTGTTATCGTTCAAGAGCCGACAACGTCACGCTTCAATGAAGCGATGGATGCGCTACAATCGGATAACCCAGAAGTTGCCATTGTCATCCTAAAAGAGTTACGCAGTACAGGATATAACACTGCCAACGTGTGGTCTGCTATAGCGCGGGCGCACCAACTTAACCGTCAACCGGTACTTGCGGTTGTAATCGCACATAAACTGCTTTCCTATTCACCGCGTTCCCCCTCCATACAAAACCTCTTCGATAGCGTCTATCTGCAAATTGAAGGGGAGCCTCAGTCAAGCATCTGGACTGTCTATCATTTATGGCACCAACTCAGGTTCATCACGTTTACTGAGCACTTGCTGGCGTTGCTAGCGGTTAGCATCCTCTTGCTTATCATGTTAGTCACCAACCAGCGAAACCCCTTCCCTAAGGGAATTCTAATTGCCGTCCTCGCTGTACAATTTGTCGTTCTTTTGAGCTTCACCCTACGCTTGTATTTGGAGACCATGCACCCCATCGCAATCTATACCGATACAACATCGCTGCCGGTTCACAGTAGCTCTGCTGAAAGTGCACCTACGTTATTTGAGATTACTTCAGGGACACTTTTCTATACCGATCGTGTTGACGGGGAATGGATAAAAGTGGTGACATATTATGGTAGACATGGTTGGATCTCGACCACGCAATTTGAATTATTACGTCGTATTGACGTGTATTCACAGTAGACAACTCCGCAAGGTCATGTTATATTCTTGTCCTTGTACCGTCCCATTCGTCTAGTGGCCTAGGACACAGCCCTCTCACGGCTGAAACACGGGTTCGAAACCCGTATGGGGCACATGCCTTGGCGCAGTGTTGCGCTCTCTCTGAGGTTTACCACCAGTAACCTTTGCCGGTTCTCATGAACGCCAATTAATGTGCTGATTGCACACTGTGTAGTTGACTATCATTTAATGGGTATTCCAACGCTTATAACCCCTCGCTTGCTCATCCGCGAATACACGCAACAAGATTTGAATTCCCGTCATCAACTTACCCAGCGTGCGTTTCAAATCACATGCTCCGTTGACTCTATTCAACAATGGCTTGACTGGACACTCGCCGCGTATCGCGGACTAGAACGATTGCACCAACCGCCTTATGGTGATTATCTTGTTGCGTTGCGGGGTAGTCAGCAAGTGGTAGGCAGTATCGGTTTTGTACCTGCTTTGGTTCCCTGGAATGTACTCGATGCAACAGCGGATTCGTCTATGTTGGATCGCGTCACAACAGAGATGGGGTTATTTTGGGCTATTGATCCTGATTTTTGGGGGAATGGATATGCCACCGAAGCGGCAAATGCCTTCGTTGCCTATGCGTTTGAGACGCTTAAACTGAAACAACTCGTGGCAACGACTGAACGCGATAATCTGCCGTCACAACGGGTGATGACCAAGTTGGGAATGCAGGTGTTACAAAACCCCACTCAAGAGCCATTCTGGTTGGAAGTTGTTGGCTTATTAACCTATCACGACTGGAATTTGATTCGATCGAAGATCGAAAAGATTTGACTTAGGAATGAATATCAATAGGGTTTTGCATCGGGAAAACCCTATTGAAAACGTAGCTGCCGCACG
>CAIRDJ010000469.1 GCA_903877335.1 uncultured Chloroflexota bacterium
CAGCTCGATGATGCGGTAATAGGGGGACGCGCCCAACGGCGAACCGATCACATGCACCACCTGTCGCCGCGTGATGAGGGGGATTTGTTCCACCATGCCCAAAAAGCGCGCGTAGCCTCTCTCAAATTCCTTGAGATTGGGGTGCGGATCATAGAACACGATCATAAATTTGAACATAGGGCTTCACCTCTGGCGTGGGTTCAAGTTCAACGGGGAACAAGATGGTTGAACAGGAACCCTGGTTGCCCCCGTTCAACATGCCACCGCATGCTTATTTTTTGCGCCTTCTGGTCATCCACCCAAACACCAAGCCTGACAAGAATAAGCCCGCCCCAATCAAGAGCGGTTGACCAACACGTTTAGAAGACGGTTTGGCGGGGGTGGGGGGGGGGGCATCGAACGTGCTTGCCTGCGCCTCTAGCGATTGTGCCAGTTGCTCGGCACGCTCGCGCACGGTTTGGCTCGGGTGCGCCTGTGTTTCGGCGCGGAGGGACTGGGCGCGCTCTTTGAGTAGTTGGGCAACTTGGGCGCGTGCCTCGTGCGCTTGTGCCACCAAGCGTTCGATTGCCTCGCGGTTTTCTGGCGAGAGGGCATCTTCAGCAGCAGTGGGCAGGGGGTCATGTGGGGGCGGCACGGGTAGCTCCTCAATGGGGGTGGCTTGCCATTTTTCCCCCTCTTCGATGAGCATCTTGGGGATACCTTGAATGATGGGGTACTTGTAGCCACTGTCGGCACACGCCAACCAGTGCCCATCGCGCACCAATTCCAACTTGCCAGGATCTGACCCGTGATCGGTGTAATGTACCGCCACTGGACAGCGGAGAATCTCCAACAACTTCGGATCTACTGCTATCGCATTCATCATACCACGCTCCACACAGTTCCAAACTTCATTTCGACCTTCTGCCATTCTAAACGATTAAACCTCTCTCGACCATAGTTCAAGCGTAGAAAAATGAATGTTCCTCATTGAGTTTTCACTTCGTGGCAACCGACTGTTTCGCACGGTGAGCTGGGTGCGACCGTACACCCCCTAGACGCGCCCACCGCTGCCCAGATTGTGCGTGTCCGCGCGCGGGTGGGCATTCAAGACCCCACGCAACGCTTGCCGCTTGGAGTGCCAAGTGAGAGATGACACTGTTAAGCATGTGGACTCATTCGCTATACTCTCACGCATCCACTAAAATCTGATGAGGTGTCTATGTCTCTTGTGAATCTCCTTGAGGAACACGCAACCCAACATGCCAACAACATCCTGACCGATGGGCACATCACCTGCACCTATGCCGATCTTCCGCCCCTTTTGGCGCAGATGGATGCCGTGTTCGCTCAACACGGGATTGAGGCGGGGGTCGATGTGGTCTTTGAGTGTAGCAATACGGTCCGCGCCGCCATCACCTTGATTTACCTCATCAGTCGTGGGATCAGTTTCATGCTGTTGCCTCCCACAGGGGATGATGAAAAAGCGTTGACGCTCAAGCCCTTGCCACGCTTTTGCACGCATCGCGTGCGCATTCACGCGCTTGACAAGAGCGATACCAACCTGTCTCCTGCTTCGTTCTTGTGGATTGAACCCAACCCACAATTTGAAAAAGCCTCTGATTTGGCGGTGGGCAACCTCTACCTGCGCACATCGGGGAGCATGGGGGAATCTAAAATCGTGGTGCATCGCCTAGACAAGCTACTGGGCAATGCTTTGAACGTGGCGCGTAAGTATGATTTCTTGCCCAGCGATCGGGTGATTATCCCTGTGCCCATCTTCCACATGTACGGGTTTGGTGCGGAGTTTTTGCCGTCGGTCCTGGTGGGAGCAAACATGGACTTGCTGGAAAATACCAACGTCTTAAACTACTTGAGCCACGAGAAAGCCTTTAAGCCCACCATCCTTTACGTCACCCCCACCCTTGCAGAAATTTTGATGCAGGGCTTTCGTAGCCCGCGCCATTACAAGGCGGTGGTGACTTCTGGGCAACGCATTGGCGAGGAGTTATTTGTGCGCTTCAATGAGAAGGTGGGCAATACGCTGGTCAATCAATACGGAAGTAGCGAAGGGGGCGGGATTGCCGCTTGTGCGCCCACCGATTCCGTTGCGTTGCGCACCAGCACCATCGGCACGCCCATGACAGGGGTGCGCTTGGAACTCATCAATGAGACGCCAGAGGGTATCGGCGAACTACAGGTTTACCATCCCTATAAATATGTGGGATATTTGAATGAGCGCGGAGAATGGCTTCATCAAGAACCCCACGAAACGCCTTTCACCACGGGCGACTTAGCCAAACGCCTGCCGAACGGGTCTATTCAGGTGGTGGGACGCGCCAAGAATAGCATCAACCGCAACGGGTATCTGATTCTTTTCAGCGATATTGAGAAGATGATGGAAACCATCGAGGGGGTGGTGCAAGTGGTCATTGTCCAAACACCGGGCGAAACAGTGCGCGGGGAAACCATCGCCGCTTGTTGCATCGTTAAGCCCACCTCAAACTGGAACGCAACCACCCTGCGCGAAAAAGCCTTTGACGTGTTGCCGCGCTATGCCGTGCCGGACCACGTGCAAATCCTTGAGCGTTTTCCGCTGTTGCCCAGCGGCAAGATTGACCAACAGACCTTGAAGAAGATGATCCAAGTTGAATGAGTGTTGACGGAAAAAAGATGATGTTTGCCTCCACCGAATCCATGAAGAAATCTTACGCTGTCGTTGAAAGCCTGATGACCCTCTATCAAGCACAACTCACCTCGAAGGGTATTCATTCCAACAATGACCTTGTCCAAACGATAGCCATTGACTTTGAGAAGATCATGCACGCCCTGCTAGAAGTGCGCAACCAAACGAGCGAATGGGTGATTGATGATCTCTTCGGCACAGAGCATCCGCTCGGGGCTTACGCCAAAAGTCTACTCAAGACCCCCAAGTTGTTCCATGTTGGGCTAGAGGTGTATGAACCGTTGGATGTGGTGTTATATGGTTTTGAGCAGTGGATCAAACGCTCACGCGCGGTGCTGGGGATGGACATCCACATGAGCAGACACCTACGCTTCCCAGCGTCGTTAGCGTTTCAGCAACGGGTGGGGGCGTTCACCGAGATTGTGCGCCTATGGCTCAAGGTGGACGATGAACAGTTGATGTTAGAGTTATTCGACATCCACCGCCCCGCTCAAACGCGCCAAAGTGGCACCAACAC
>CAIRDJ010000470.1 GCA_903877335.1 uncultured Chloroflexota bacterium
CCGTGCTAACGGTGTTGGGGATGTTATGGGGCACATTATTCGTCAATGGAGATTTGCGCTCGCCCTTGCGGTTGGTTGACACCCACATACAACAATCTAAGTTATTAGTTGAAATCCCAGGCGATGCATTGCTAGACTACAAGTCACTTGCGCTCCCGTTGGTTGCGCCCTATGTAGTGGTATTGGGATCGTCGCGCGTCTTGCAGTTTCGACAAGTCATGTTCACCGATGCAATCTTCTATAACTTAGGCATCCCCGCCGGAAGTATGTTTGATGCTGGATATTTTGTCGATCAGATGAATGAACGTGGGGATTATCCTGCAGTGATTCTGCTCTGTGTTGATCTAAATTGGTTCCATAAGATTGCATTTGACGGTGCTCTCTACCATAAACAGTTTATCGGCACATGGAAGCACAACTTGACTTTTGCCCAGCTACTCAACCAAACTCGTTTATTCACTGCTAACTTGCTAGAAGGTAAAGTCAGCTATGTCGAATTCCTGAGGAGGGATGTCAGTCGCTTTGGGGATGATTATTTACGAGTTAGAACGCAAACACTCCTAAACGGAGCCGGTTACCGCTTTGATGGTAGTTACTATTATTATCCCCTCACGCGATCTGCCGATTTCACTGAACCGCTCTATGACCTTGAAAATGCAAGATCATCAATTCGATCTCAATTTGAATATGCCAATGAATCCGATCCACGCGCGTTAGAACAATTTGCCCAGTTAGTTACCGCGCTCAAGGCACTCCCCCAAGTGACGGTGATTGTCTTCTCCCCACCGTATGCCCCCCAGCTATATGACCAGATGGAAGCATCCGGAGAATATACCTACTTTGATGAGGTGCGCAGAACGGTGCGCGGATACGAAGATGAGCGGTTCTGGTACTTCGACTTTTCAAGCGGAGATTTTGCTGACTTGAGGAATGTCCATTACATTGATGCGTTTCATGGATCAGAACTGGTTTACACGCTCATGCTTCAGGAAATGGCAAAGCAAGTGCCTGTGCTTGCCAACATGACGGATGTGGACTGGTTGCAAGCGCAACTTGACCAACGCCCACCTCATCCGTATGTGGTCTTTGACCCCGTTCCACTAGCTGAATCATAAAGGTAATAATTTTGGGAAGTTGGCGATGTATGGTATTCTTGGCATTCTGTTGTAGAACTATTCATTGAAGGGTAGTGAAGTAAGATGACCAAGAAGCAAACCAAGCAAACTGCTTCCAATAACCCGCGCGGTTTTTTTGGAAGTGTGATCGCGGTGATCGTCTTCATTGGAGCAGTGATCCTTTCGCAGATCACGGGGTTTGATATTGTCGCACTCATCACCGATGGCGAAACCACCGTCCTTGATGCCACCGCCACCGTCAGTCGCACCACCCCCACCGCCCCCCGCATCATCAGCACCCCTACGCCATCAACCGCCAGCGCAGGCTCTAGCGCAATGACGCGCCTCGCCATTGGGCAGGGCTATGGGGCACAACGGGGATTCTGGTCGGTTTACTTTAACGCGCCCACCGGCAGCAGCGACGAAGCCTTATATGTGAATGGGATTGATGTCCACCTAGCAGCGCAAATCAATAGCGCACAACGCACGCTGGATATTGCCGCTTTTGAGTTTGATAACAAGGTACTTACGCCAGCGGTCTTGGATGCACACGCTCGCGGTGTCACCGTGCGGATCGTCACCGATGATGAGCACGGTTTAGAAGAGGAAGATGAATCCATCCCGAAGTTCATTGAGGCAGGGATTCCGGTGGTAGATGATAGCCGTGGCGCGTTGATGCACAACAAGTTCATGATTATTGATAGCCAGGTGGTTTGGACAGGCTCATGGAATTATACGCGCAACGATACCTACCGCAACAATAACAATGCCCTGGCATTGCGCTCTCGTAAGGCGGTTGAAGTGTATCAAGCCGAATTTAATGAGATGTTCTTGGATGAACAATTTGGTCCCACTTCTCCAACTGGCTCGTCAACCTTCACGGTGGATGGCGTAGAAATGACGGTGTTGTTCGCCTCTGAAGACCCCGTAGTTGAGAACATCCTCGCCCAGGTGAACGCCGCACAACGCAACATTCGCTTCCTGTCCTTCTCCTTCACCTATGATGAGGTTGGGCAGGCCATGTTGCAACGTGTTGGCGAAGGGGTCACGGTGGAAGGGGTATTTGAGAAACGCGGTAGCGAGACGGAATATTCTGAATTGCCGTTGCTCTATTGTGCTGGCTTGAATGTCCGTCAGGATGGCAACCCCTACGCGCTCCATCACAAGGTTATCATCATTGATGACCACACCGTCCTGACGGGTTCTTTCAACTTCTCTAGCAACGCCACTGACAGCAATGATGAAAACATGGTTATCATCAAAGACCGTGATATTGCTTCCCTCTACATTGAAGAGTTCAATCGCATGATGGCGCAATCCAAAGCACCTGACCGCGCTAAGATGAACTGTAGCTAACCCAACCCGATGGTTGAGCTATATCCTTGTTGGATGTAGCTCAACCCGTTTCATAAAGGATACTCGCTCATGAACTTTCTCAAGAAACTTTTTGCAGTCCCCCCTCCCCAAAACCCCGTTCAATATTTTTATGTGCGCCCACGCGGATGCCCCGATGTCATACAGGTGCGCATCAACACCTACAACGACTTGACACTCACCGATGATTTTGAGGGCTACTTCATCAACAAAACCGTGAGCGGGGCGCACCGTTGTTTTAACCGTGCCGAGTTACAACTACGCTTTGACAAGCAACGCACACTACTAGAAAGCACGGTGGTGAGCGGAGAGTTGGTGGAACAGGCAGACTATGAGGCGTGGCAACTCACGCTGGAATCATCCAAAACAGGCAACCCATGAGCGACTTAGAACTAGGGGATGTCCTCAACTTCACCGAGGAGGATGTGCTGGCAAACCGCGACGGGCGACTGTCTGAATCTCAGCGCAGGCTTTACTTCCAACATGCACGCAGGGGCTTGTTGAGTGGCATGGTGGTGATTGTCTTTTTCGCGCTGATCGGGAGCGTGATGGCAATGAACGGGCGGGCATGGCTAGGGGCGGTGTTCGTCGGCATCAGCTTGGCATTGGTGGTTGCCACGCGCGTTGGGCGTGGGGAGCGTGTCAGCGAGGTGAACGCTAACCGTGTTGAGTGTGTCAGCGGTCAAGTGCTATGCGA
>CAIRDJ010000471.1 GCA_903877335.1 uncultured Chloroflexota bacterium
ACGCCCAGAATGTCGGCGGCAACGCGCAGACTGACCCACTCCGATGATTCTCTTTCTGATAGTGGTTCATTCATGATCTGATCCCCTTTGATGTGGATGTTGCCCCCCTTTTGTGCCTGTCCGAACAGCTTGCTCCCAAGGTGGTTTGGGCAACCCTTGATAGCCTAGCTCACGCATGCGTTGCTGTTCGAGTGCCTCTAGTTGATCGGCAACGATGCCATAGTCGACGTGAGGGATACGCCTTTGAATACCTTTGCCATCTTCATAAAGGTAGCCGGTGGCATCACACCAGTCACAATCTTGTACTCCGCCCTCTAACTCATCCTCTACCCAACCGTATCCAGCACACGACGGGCAACGCACAATTTGTTCTGACATACTTCCCCTACTTAGATGAACGTCCGGACGGTTGGTAGGTGCGCTTGGCAACAGGGCAAGACCGACACCACTTAATATAGCGATCCTTGCAATGAATCACAACTATGGCGATATAGGAAAATTGACCGAGTGCGCGATGGGCTTATTCTGCGTCAGGTTGTGGGGGGGAAGATATTCATCACGGAGGATGCTGTACATGCACACATCTACAGGCTTGCCATCTTTATGAAACCAATGGCGCAAGATACCCTCGCGCGTCATGTTGGCTTTTTGCATCACGCGCCCGCTTGCCATATTGTGGGTGAAGTGGGTTGCCTGAATCCGTTGTAACCCCAATTCTGTAAAGCCGAACGCGATCACCCGTTGCAAGGCTTCGGTCATATACCCTTGTCCCCAGTGTGGTTTACCCAACCAATAGCCCACTTCCGCTTTGTGGTGGGGCAAAAGATGCAGGCTAATCACCCCCATGAAGCCTTGGTCAGATTTTGAGCACAGCGCAAAGTAATAATCGCGTCCGCGTGCAACCTCCTCATAGACCATCGTAAGAAAGGCTTCGGCATGCTCGAGGTGGTAGGGATGTGGAATGAGCAAGGTATTGCGATGAATCTCCACATCCTGCAGGTATTCACACATAGCCAACATGTCTTGACGGAGCGGGGGGCGCAAGCGTAATCGCTCGGTTTCAAATTCATACATGGGGGCTAGGACTGACTGACCACAGTCAACGGAAATTGATTGCAATGAAAAAGTGACATATTGCGTGCTACGCTTTCATGAACAAACGAGTCCAACGTGAATAACCGCTACAAATTGCTTGCACACCGCGCACAACTTGAGGGTAACATGGGGCGGGCGTGCGACAGAGCCACTAACTCCGCTTATGGGTGAACCCGCTTTGGTTCTAGCGGGGAATACGAATGACGGAGATCACTTTTCCTTGTACTTGGCACGTAGCTGCGTTCACATAGATCGGTTGCATGGTGGGGTGTGCCGGTTGTAAGCGGATGCGGTCGCCCTCGTGATAGAAATACTTGAGCGTGGTTTCGCCACGATCTTCCAACCAAATCGCTACCATGTCGCCGTTTTCCGCATTGTATTGTTTACGGAACAGCACAATATCCCCATCATTGATGAGTGCGTCTATCATAGAGGTGCCTTGAATGCGAAGGGCAAAAACCTCGCTTGGGTCTAAGCCTGCCAAGAGCATGGGCGTAACATCCAGATAGTCGTCTTCGTCAATGTGTTGCCCGATCGTGCTCGGGACTTGTAGGGGTTCCCCAGCGGCAATTTTACCAATCAGGGGGATTTTCATTTCTTGGGCGCGAGTGTTGGTTGACTGCCGCACCCGACGTGCTATACCCGGCAGAGGTTTCGTGAGCTTGACCCCACGTGAAACACGTTGCTCACGGATCAAAAAGCCTTCACCCACCAATTTGTTAAGGTTGTAATTCACTACAGACGTGGAGCCGGTTTGAGTGGCATCACCAATTTCACGAATGGTTGGGGGGTATCCGTGTTCCTTAGAGTATAGTTCAATGAACTTTAAGATTTTACGTTGTCGGGCAGACAAATCATCATAATGCTTCATGATTGCTGAAATTCCTTCGTGCGCTAGTTGCTCGTCCTAGATGTCGTGACCCTGTTTTTCAATCGATTGTGTTGTTCAATACATTAGTTTTCAATTCTTGATGAATGTTGAACACCCGTTCTATGAAGAACTATAACACATCTGTTCGCCGTTTGTCCAATTGTAGTTCTAAATTCAACAGGAAAGTGGTAAGTAGGGTATAATAACGGTGCTAAATATGTGCAAAAAGAGATTGAACCATGCAAATGCTCCATCCCACACTCAGTAACCTAGATGAACCCGTGCTTGAAATCATTGCTACCGTGTGGGGGATGAAGCCCATCCCCAAGGGGAAAGCAACCTTGGTGGATGCCCTCACGCTGTGGATGCTAGACCCTGCACACTGTGAAAAGGCGTGGGATGCCCTCATGGATGAACAACGGCAGGCGTTGCAAACGCTGATTGGTAGTCGTGGACAAATGCCATTATTCATGTTTGGTCGCTTGTTTGGCGAGGTGCGTCGGATGGGAAGAGGGGGGATTGAACGCGAGCAACCGCATAAAAATCCACAGTCTGTTGCTGAAGGATTATATTATCGTGGATTTATTGCGATTGGATTTGAGATGGGCAACAGTGGGGCACAACCGCTGGTCTATGTCCCAGAAGATTTCATGCTGATCTTGCCCTCTCACAAAACGGCTTATCGTGATCTCGAAGCGTCGCCCGTTGTCCCTAACGTAACCGCTGTACCACTTGAATCTGTTGAACGGATGGGGGTGTTGGATGAAATCGAGGTGGACGAGAGCGAAATCGTGCGAGCCAATACCTCTCTCGTGGATGATCTCACCACGGTGCTGGCATTTTTGCAACGTCGCCCATCCGCTTCAGAACACGATCGCTTGCCCAAGAACATTGTCAACCTGCTGGTGCCCTATCTCTTGGTGAAGGATGAGGCACGGTTGCAGTTCATTGTCGGATTAGGAATGTCGGCGGGCATGCTCACGCTGGAGGATGGGATGCTCACCCCAGAACGTAGCGTGGCGCGTCAGTGGTTGGCTTCTACACGCAGTCAACAGGTGCAACAACTGGTGAATATATGGATGACGACCCAGCACTATGCCGAATTATGGCATGTGCCCGATCTCTACCCTGAACGGGGCGGAAGCCTCGACAATTATGATGCGGCAGCTGCCCGCCGTGCCGTGCTAGAGGATCTTTCCGAATTTGCGCCCTCGCATGGGTGGTTCGCCATAGATGATCTGATCTTTGCCATCAAGGATGCAGACCCCGATTTCCAGCGTCCAGACGGCAACTACAACAATTGGTACATCAAAGATCGAGAAGGCAAGTATCTAAGCGGGTTTGAGAGTTGGGAAACGGTTGAGGGAGCCTTGATCGATTTTGTCATCACAAGCATTTTGTACTGGTTAGGTTTGGTTGACCGTGCCCCCGACAGCGCACGCCTGACCGCGTATGGGCGGGCAAGCCTGCAGATGGAAGCGTGGCCCCAGCCCAATGAAGAGAGCGAGGCGAACATTGTGCAGGCAGATAACAGCATTTTAGCGTCGCGCAAACTTTCGCGCATTGATCGTTTTCAGTTGGCACGCTTCACCTCATGGGAGGTTGCGCCCTCGCTGATGAGCGG
>CAIRDJ010000472.1 GCA_903877335.1 uncultured Chloroflexota bacterium
TAATCCAAATGACACGAGTATCCCGCCACCAGCGTCAACTGCAGCAAAGTTGTTTGAAGAGGTACGCTCGTCGGGAATGACAACGGTATTGGCGTCGCACCCTGTGGGAGCGACGATGGAGGTTGGGCAAGTGCGCGCGGGATTACGAAAAATGTGGCGTCATAAACTGGCGAATGTGCGTATGGCAACAAAAAAGCTCTCTTGAAAGAGAGCTTTACTTGGGTGGCTGATGGGACTCGAACCCACAACACCCTGAACCACAATCAGGTACTCTGCCATTGAGCTACAGCCACCACACATTAGTAAAAATATATCCGTGTTTTTATCAAAAGTCTAGGGTGATTTACGACTTTTTAGGACTGAATTGCCTCGCGGATGCGTGCGGGATAATCCGTGATAATTGCCCCAACGCCTAACGCAGTCAATTCTCGGGCAACTTCAACATCATTGACTGTCCACGTATGAATTTTATAACCCCGCTCGGTAAATTGCTGAACATATTGCTTGTTGACCTGTTTATAGTAGGGGTGAATGGCTTCGTGGCGGACACCGCTCATAAACCACGGTATCCAAAATGGGATGGATGGATAATGCAGGTAGCCTATTGGAATTTGGGCGTTTGACCGCGCGACTAGGCGCAAAATGAAGGGGTCGAAGGATGAAATAATCACTCGCTCCGATGATTGTGTTGTTTCAATCGCAGCGAGGGTTGCTTGTACTAACTGAAGACGGTGTTGACGAGTCGCTTTGATTTCAACATTGATGAGGAAATTCTCGCGCGGCAATGCGGTTAAAACTTCCGTCAGGGTTGGAATAGTCTCCTTGGCAAACGCGCTAGAAAACCATGAGCCAGCGTCTAGCTGTTTAAGTTGGTGAACCGTCATGTTTCTCACTTCGCCCTTGCCGTTGGTGGTTGCATCTACAGTGTGGTCATGAATCACAACTGGGACACCATCTGCGGAGAGATGAACATCTAGTTCTATGCCGTGTGCGCCTTCCTGATGAGCGCGTAGAAAAGCAGAAAGCGTATTCATTGGGGCATTACCACTTGCCCCACGGTGTCCGAGTATTAAAGGAGTGGATTGGTAGAAGTGATTTAAAAGTGCGTGTGCTGTAGAAGGCATGCATTCCCCTATTTCGGAGCAATCGTGATAGTTTGGTCTGTGACTTTCACTGCAAACATTTTCACCCCTACCACTGCCGGCGGGGTTAATGCTTGCCCATTTTTGAGATCAAACATCGCACCATGTTTATGACATTGGATACGACACATCGAGAAATCTATCTCGCCATCACTGAGCAAAACGTCAGCATGTGAACAGCGGTCTTCCATAGCAAAGAACTCACCATCAATCTTGTATAACAAAACTGAAAAGCGTCCATAGTTCACGACCAAAACATCTTCATCAGATGTGAACTCGTTGAGTTGCGCGACTGCCCTAAAATCTGCCACTGCATAAACCTTGTCATAGTAAAAAGGGGAACAACAGTTCCCCTTTCATAGTTGGCATTAGCTAATGATTTTGGCTTCAACCGCTGCTTGCAATCGCTCTACCACTTTTTCAAATGGGATACGTTGCAGCAGTTCATCAAAGAATCCATCAATTAGCATGATCTCGGCTATGTTTCGTGGAATCCCACGACTCATCAGATAATGGATGGGGGCTTCTTCTAACGTGCCGAAGGTGGCGGCGTGTGAACATTTCACATCATCCGCTTCAATCTCTAAACCTGGAATACCATCCATGCGGACATCATCGGACAGTAACAGATTTCTGCTGGCTTGAAAGCCATCAATTTTTTGCATCTTCGGAAGCGATTTAATCATCCCTTGCCATACAGTACGGGATTGATCTTTGCCCGCCCCTTTAAACAATAGATCCGAAGTGGTTGCCGGCGCATTATGGTTTTGCTGCGTATCCAAGTCGAACAGTTGATCTTGGTCAGCAAAGAAAAAACCTGAGACACGACCATTCGCTCCCATCCCATCGAGTTCAATTTCGATGAATGCTTTGGTTAACTGGCTTCCCATCACGCCTAGAATCCAATCGAGGTTTCCATCACGCCCAATCCGCCCTTTTTGGTGGCTAAACTCAAAGGTTTGACGGTTCCAATCTTGGAGCGCCACATAGGTGAGCTTTGAATTATTCCCAACCAACAGCTCAGTCGCACCAATAAACGCAGACAATTTGTCGGTCTTGGCTGAAATGTAGTCCACAACCACCGTAGCGTTGGCGCTTTCTTCGGTGACAGCTAACGCGCGTGGCAGGCTTGCTCCGTTCTGGGTGTTGTAAACAACAATGTGCATGGGTACCTCAGCAGTAACGTTGCGAGGGACATGCACAAACCAACCATAGTGCCAAAGTGCCCCGTTCAACGCGGCAAATTTCCCATCGGCGGGGGTGACAGCTTGGGTCATAAGGTATCGTTGTACGGTTTCGCCATGCTCTTGTACCGCACTATTCAGGTCTTTGAAGATAACGCCTTGTTCGATGAGGGCATTCGGCACAGAGTAATGGACGACTTGACCATCAACAAATACCAAGAGGGCGGTGTTTTCATCGCTGACCAATGGCTCAAGGTTTTGGCGCGGAACAGCACTCAAGTTTGCTTGGGCGAGCACATGTTGCTGACTGGCTTGCTGCCAATCAATATGGCTATAGTTTGTGCGTCGCCACGCCTCATCCTCAAGGGATGGCATGGGTAAGGTTTCATAGGTATCCCAAGAACGTTGTCGTAAATCAACCAACCACTGAGGTTCTTGATGAGACTGGCTTAAAGCGTGGACGTTTTCTCGTGTGAATACAGGAGTCTCTGGCATTTGAGTAAGACGTTTTACAACCGCCACAGCTTATTTTCTCCTTGGATGAATGTGAGTAAATTGGATTGTGTAGGGGGGCAAGGTGCCTTACCCCCCAAAAAATTAGCCAATCGATCCTTCAAGTTGAATCTGAATTAGGCGGTTAAGTTCCATTGCATATTCCATAGGAATTTCTTTGACGAGGGGCTCAAGGAATCCATTGACAATCAGGGCGTTCGCCTCGTCTTCGTTCAAACCGCGACTCATCGCATAGAAGAGTTGCTCCTCCCCTACTTTGCTCACACTTGCCTCATGCCCCATCGTCACGCGCTTCGCATCAATCTCAATGTAGGGGTAAGTATCTGAACGACTGTCCTCATCGAGCAACAGCGCATCACAAACTACGTTACTCTTGCAATTGTCCGCGCCTTCTACGATCTTCAACAAACCGCGATAGCTTGCACGCCCACCATCTTTGCTGATGGATTTCGAGATGATCTGGCTAGTGGTATTGGGGGCGAGGTGAGTGATTTTTGCGCCAGCATCTTGATGTTGTCCTTTGCCGGCAAAGGCAATGGACAATACTTCACCGTGTGCGCCCTCTTCCATCAATAACACAGCAGGATATTTCATGGTCAACTTAGACCCTAAGTTTCCATCAATCCATTCCATCGTTGCGTTCTTATAGGCCACAGCGCGTTTCGTCACCAGGTTGAAGACGTTGTTAGACCAATTCTGAATGGTGGTATATCGACAACGACCGCCTTCTTTAACGATAATTTCAACCACTGCGCTGTGAAGACTGTCTGCGCTATAGGTTGGTGCGGTGCACCCTTCAACGTAATGGACGTATGCTCCCTTATCCACAATGATGAGAGTACGCTCAAACTGTCCCATACTTTCCGTGTTGATGCGGAAATATGCCTGAAGAGGCATTTCGACATGCACCCCAGGTGGGACGTAGATGAACGATCCACCCGACCATACAGAGGTATTCAACGCGGCAAATTTGTTGTCATCAGAAGGGATGATCGTTCCAAAGTATTCTTGAACAATCTGCGGATGGTCACGCAAGGCGGAGTCCATATCCGTGAAGATGACCCCCTTCTTATTGAGGTCTTCCCGAATACTGTGGTAAACCACCTCAGATTCGTACTGCGCACTGACACCCTGTAAGAACTTTTGCTCTGCCTCTGGAATCCCAAGCCGATCAAACGTCTCTTTGATTTCACTGGGAACTTCGTCCCAATTGCGCCCTTGACGGTCTGTTGCGCGGACGAAATAGTGAATGTCGCCGTAGTCGATCGTATCCAACAACCCTCCCCCACCCCATTGCGGAGTCGGTTTAGATTGGAAGATATGGAAGGCATCAAGTCGCTTTTCGGTCATCCATTCGGGTTCGTTTTTCATCGCGCTAATCTTACGAACCATCTCCTCCGTCAAGCCTTTTTCACTTTTGAAGGAGTAATTCTCCTCCATATGAAAGCCATATTGCTCATCATACGAAGAACGCACGTCACGTAAGCGCGATTCCTCTTCCGTCAATTCTTTCTGGCTGGGTATGA
>CAIRDJ010000473.1 GCA_903877335.1 uncultured Chloroflexota bacterium
AAGCAAGACGACCTTATTCCTGTTCCCACCATGACCGACTCGACTATGACACTTGTCTATCGGCTCGAACAAATGACCCTTCAACCTCAAGGGGATTACCAGGTTCTATGCGGATGGTACGATGCTCGTGATGGAACGCGCTGGCGCACTTCAGATACTGAAACCACCTTTCATGTTGCCACGATTACAGTATCTGACTTGGGACGAGAAAAGAGTTTTACCCTACATTAATGCTATAGTTCAGCAAGACGCGCTTCCCACTTGGCGACCATCTTGGTATAGATCGCCTCAGAGATTTCGCCATTCATGAGTTTGACATCCAGTCCATCTAAAATTGCTTGGACTTCGGCGCGTGTTTGAGGGGTAGCATTTGCTTCTGTTGCAGCAGGCTCAACAGGTTGAGGAGCAGCTTGCGCTTGCTGTTGGTTTTGCATCATCTGCATCATCATCTGTTGCATCATCAGTTGCTGTTGTTGGAGTTGCTGTTGCAATTGGGAATTGGCATTGGGGTCTGTCATTCCCATTGCTGCACCAATTTGTTGCCCAACACCCAACCCCACTCCCGCACCGGCAAGTGCCCCACCGAGACTTTGATTATTGGCGGCATCACGAGCTATATTTAAGCGTTCCAAACGCTCAATGCGCTCAAGTGCTTCTGCACTGATATAGTTTGCCAATTCATCTAATGATGCATCTTTAGCGGTGAAGGGTTTAGATTCAAACGCCTTGATGCGCAAGCCAATGGCTTCAAACTGATCGTTTAGCTTTGAGAGTGCCGCGCCTTCTAAGTCACTCAACAGGCGATTGGCATCCATCACGCTCTTTGCGCCTGAATTAGCAAGCAAGGTTGCAATTTCACCCAGCAACATGGACTGCATCCGTTCGCGCAAATCATCCACATACAAGGCAGGTTTACCAATGCCATACTGTTTCACGAATAGTGAGGGACTCATGATACTAATGTCAATGATTCCGTGAGTAATCAACAATGCCACGCCACGACCATAGCCAGGCGTTTCAAGTACGAACGGTGGATTGGTGCCCCATCCCACTTGGGGAAGGTCTTTGAGGTTTACATAATATAGGTCAGCAGTGAACGGAGTCCGCCCGCTTGTCACCATGCCAATGGCAGCGGACAAAATAGGAAGGTTCGCGGTTGTCAAGGTATGTCGCCCAGGGCTAAGTGTATCCAATACTTGCCCTTCCCGCACGAAGACCGCAGCTTGACTTTCTTGCACGATCACCTGCGATCCCATTCGCCAATCTCCACCACCGGCTTGAGGTTCACGCCAGGTTAATTCTTGGTCGCCTACATTGGGGTGATCGATAACATCTATGATGCGTGCCATGTTTAACTACTCCTTTGAGGTAAACTTTTGATTGAGTTGTGTGAGAACATCTTCGCGCAATTGAAAGGCTTGCATCGCTTCGTTTACCAATCCGTAAAGGTCTTGTAGGGCACTTTCAATTCCGTCTTTAGATTGCATTGCCTCTTCTAAGGCAGTTAGCTTTTGGTCGAACAAATCAAGGTAGCGCACTTGGGCTTCATCAAAGGCATAGAGTTGGTCAAGCTCAACTGCCTCAATTTTCGTGCTTGCGAATAAGCCAGAATAGCCGGGTGTGGCAGCGCGAACTCGATCTATGTGGGATTGCAATTTCGTTTTAACTTGGCGCATTTCGGACATTTGAGCAAGTTCACCATGATTTATCAGTGAAAGTTCTAAATTCTGAAAGCGCGACAATCGGTTGGTGAATTGATCCGCCAGATATTCACGTAGCGTGGTATCAGCATTACGTCGTTCTGCCCGATCAATATAATCCTTCAAACCCGGCACACGTTCCATCCATCCGAGTAAAGTGCCTTGTGCATTAATTATCATATCATGCAGGTTATTCACAGTTAAAACTCCTTCTTATAACGGACCCCAAAGCCTAGTTTAGTATAGCACGGATGGTCAAAATGAGTTGAGAAAGTCAACAAGTTTGCTTGGCAAAAGTCGAGTTGTATTTTCGGTTAGATTTACTACCTCAGCTGGAATTAAGTCACCTTGCCCGCGCTAAAAAATGGAGGCGGTCACACTTCGCATGACCGCCCCGTAACAAGGCGCACCCCTACAGGTACGCTTGTGCCA